>DATGCJ010000195.1:0-4644 GCA_035312025.1 Halanaerobiales bacterium
TAAACTTCATCAGTAGAAATTTGAATAAATTTATCCACTTCATACTTTACAGCAGCATCCAATAAAATTTGTGTTCCCAATACATTGGTATTAAAAAATTTATTGGGATCTTCAATACTTCTATCCACATGTGACTCTGCCGCAAAATTTATTATAATATCTACATTATCTGAGACAATTTTGTTTACTAAACTTTGGTTACAGATATCGCCTTTTATAAACCTATAGTTGTTATCATCCTCGATATCAGTTAAGTTCTCTCTGTTACCCGCATAGGTTAATTTATCTAAATTAATAATCTCAATTTCTTTATTTTTAAGTATATATCTTATGAAGTTGCTGCCGATAAAGCCAGCCCCGCCTGTAACTAAAATCTTCAACTTTTTTCATCCTTTCCGATATGTAATAACCTTATCTAAATTATATTTTATCATTAATTTAATGAAATTCAAAAATATTATTTTTATTATTGTAATCATGATTATTTTGCGTTATAATATTGAAGTGTTGCATGTGAAAAAATTATTAAAATTGGAGTGTATTTTTGTATGAAAGACAGCAGTCCTGAAATTTCTTTTAGGAAAAAATATAGTGATACTATAATATTTTTATTACTTATCTTCTTGTTTTTCGGTTATGTAGGTTCCCAAATGGGTATCGGTAATATGTTTTCAACCTTGATGGAAACTGCTTATAAATTACTGATGGACACCGTATTTTACATCATGGCCATTGCAGTATTAGCGGGTGCCTTTGGTAAAATGGCTACCGAATTCGGCTTAATATTTCTGTTAAATAAACTATTTGCGCCACTTATGAGACCTTTATATAACCTACCGGGCGTTTCTTTTTTAGGAACAATCACTACCTATTTATCAGATAACCCTGCTATTATATCCCTGGCCAAAGAAGAAGGATATTTAGGTTATTTTAAAAAATTTGAAGTCCCCTCTTTATGTAATCTCGGTACTGCCTTTGGCATGGGCTTAATACTTACAACTTTTATGGCCGGTCTCGGCTTTATGAAAGAAGCTTTAATAGGTAATTTAGGGGCCATAATTGGAAGTATTGTAAGTGTTAGAATAATGAATTACCGAGTTAAAAAACACATGGGGATCGATAGAAATGGAGAAGAACATTTAGATAAAGAAAAGTTAGAAAATGTTGAGGAAAGAAACTTTTTGAATCGTAAAAAAGCAACTGAAGCCAATGAAAACTTTATGGAAAGGGCTTTAAGCGCCATGCTGGAAGGTGGGAAACTGGGTGTTGATATTGGATTAAGTATCATACCGGGAGTTGTAGTAATCTGTACAATTATCATGGTATTGACCTTTGGGGCCCCGGAAGCTGGTTATCAGGGAGGAGCCTTTGAAGGGGTAAGACTATTACCGACAATTGGAAGCTGGTTATCACCCATCTTAGAACCACTATTTGGTTTTTCCAATCCAGAAGCAATTGCTTTCCCCATAACTGCCTTAGGAGCAGTTGGGGCGGCCTTAAGTTTAATCCCCAAATTCTTGTCCGAGAATATTATTGGTCCCAATGAAATAGCGGTTTTTACCGCAATGGGTATGTGCTGGAGTGGGTTTTTAAGTACACACGTTGCAATGATGGATGCCCTTAATAGAAGGAAATTAATCTCAACTGCAATTAGCAGTCACTTTGTAGGCGGCCTGGCAGCAGGTATTGCCGCCAATATTATTTTTAATGCGATAAATTATATAATTTAAAAAGGTAAACCCCCTTCTTTCAAAGGGGGTTTTAAACATTAATTCTCATCTTAAAAATTATCACCATCTACAAAGTCCCCTAGCCTACCTAAAACAGAGCCTTCACCTTTTCTTTTCCCTTGTAACCTAGGTGCACTTTTTATTATTCTATCAGCCAATCGAGAGAAGGGTAGACTTTGTAAATAAACGGTGCCTTTACCGTAAAGAGTTGCTAAAAATAAGCCTTCTCCCCCAAATAACATGGTTTTCAATTTGCCGGCCTTTTGAATATTATAATCAATGCCCTCCGTAAATCCAACTAAACAACCGGTATCAACTTTTATCATGTCTCCATCGAGTTCTTTTTTGACAACAGTTCCTCCTGCATGTAAAAAGACCTTTCCATCACCTGATAGTTTTTCTAAAATAAATCCTTCGCCCCCGAATAGTCCGGTACCTATTCTCTTGTTAAAAGTAATATCAACTTTAGTACCTTTAGCAGCACATAAAAATGCATCTTTTTGACAGGTAAAGGTGTTTTGAGGTACTTCCGCTAGATCTAAAGCAATAATCTTGCCTGGATAAGGGGCAGCAAAGGCTACTTTCCTTTTTATATTCCTTTTATTAGTAAAATGAGTCAGAAAAATTGATTCACCACTTATTAATCTTTTTCCTGCTCCAAATATCTTGTTCATGACAGAATCATTGACTTCAGTTCCATCCCCCATCTTGGCATCATATTCAATCCCACTGTCCATCCAGTTCATTCCACCGGCTTCGGCAATAACGGTCTCCTGCGGATCTAATTCGATTTCCACCACCTGCATATCATCGCCTAAAACTTCATAATCAATAACATGGCTGTTCACTTTTGGGTTCACCTCTTTTTAATATGTAATTTCTAAACATATTATACCATTTTTTATCTAATTCTACTATTAATTTTAAGTTTTATTTTATAAAAAAAGACCCTATATTTAAATAGGGTCCCTAGAATAATTTATTTTAATTGGTATTTTCTTAAATATTATCAAATAGATTTACCATTTCAACCAAGGTTTGAGCTGCCTCAAAACCCTTATTACCGGATTTAGTTCCGGCTCTTGAAATTGCCTGTTCTATCGTATCGGTGGTAAGTACACCAAAAATAACGGGGATCTCTGTATCTAAGCCGACTTTAGCAACACCTTTGGAAACTTCATTGGAAACATAATCGAAATGAGGAGTCTCTCCTCTTATCACAGCTCCTAAACAGATTACTCCATCATACTTGCCTGTTTGAGCCATTTTTTTAGCTGTTAAGGGTATTTCAAAGGAACCAGGTACCCATGCTATTTCTATGTCTTCTTCCTCTACATCATGTCGTTTAAGCCCGTCTAAGGCACCTTCTAATAATTTACTGGATATGAATTCATTAAACCTTCCTACTACGATTCCTACTTTTTGTCCCTTTCCAACTAACTTTCCTTCATAAACTTTTGCCATTATAACACCTTCCCTATTATTAATTTTTTTAATTAATCTAGATCTAAGAGGTGACCCATCTTATCCTTTTTAATCTTAAGGTAAAATTCATTTTCTTCATTGGGCTCTATTTCAAGCGGAATTCGCTCGGTGATCTCTAGTCCATAACCTTCTAATCCAATCACTTTTTTGGGATTATTTGTAATTAACCTTAAGGTATGGAGTCCTAAATCAGATAGTATCTGGGCTCCTATCCCATAGTCTCTTAAATCCGGTTCAAAGCCGAGGGCTTCATTAGCTTCCACAGTATCCATTCCTTCATCCTGCAGTGAATAGGCCTTAATTTTATTGGCAAGTCCAATCCCTCTACCTTCCTGTCTCATATAAAGCAAGACTCCCTGGCCTTCTTCTTCAATCATCTGGAGGGCGGCGGCTAACTGTTCACCACAGTCACATCTCAATGAACCAAAGATATCTCCTGTAATACATTGGGAATGGACCCTTACCAGGACATCTTCTTTACCTGAAACATCACCTTTTATAACAGCTACATGTTCTCTATCATCTACTTCTGTGGTATATACTTTTATCTTAAAATCCCCAAAATGGGTCGGCAAATCAGCCGAAGCCTCTGCCTTGATTAGCTTATCCTTTTTCTTTCTATATTTAATTAAGTCTTCAATACTAATTATTTTTAAATTGTGTTTTTCAGCAAATTCTTTTAATTCGGGTAGTCTGGCCATACTGCCATCTTCATGGATGATCTCACAGATCACACCGGCTGGTTTTAGACCTGCTAATTTCGCCAGATCAACAGCCGCTTCCGTGTGACCGGCTCTTCTTAAAACTCCTCCTTTACGGGCAGTTAAAGGAAATACATGACCAGGTTTATTAAAATCTTCCGCTTTACTATTTTCATCAGCTAATTTTTGGATGGTTAGGGCCCTTTCATAAGCAGAAATCCCGGTAGTAGTACTTTTATGATCTACCGATACTGTAAAAGCTGTTTCATGTGTATCGGTATTATTATCCACCATCTGGGGTAAATCAAGTTCATTAATTCTTTCTTCTTTAAGGGGAGTACAGACTAAACCCCTGGCCTCCTTAATCATGAAATTGATGCTTTCTTTATCTGCTTTTTCAGCTGCCATTATTAAGTCACCCTCGTTTTCTCTATCTTCATCATCAACTACTATTACCATTTTCCCCTCATATATATCAGCAAGTGCTTCTTCTATGCTGTTCATAATCTCAACTCCCTTTAAATAAATCCCTTTTCTCTCAGCATTTGTTTATCTAATTCTTTCTGCTTTGAATTATCAGTTTTTTTATCGGTTAAAAACTTATTTACATATTTACCAATGATATCCGTTTCAATATTAACTAGAGCACCAGCTTTTAAGTATTTTAAATTAGTACTGTTGATAGTTTCAGGTATTATCGAAACTTTAAGAACTTCAGGTGAATAATC
>DATGCJ010000196.1:0-2455 GCA_035312025.1 Halanaerobiales bacterium
TTGGCTGTACTGCTTTCAAGTGGAGTAGATTTATTAGCTGCTTTAACTATTATTGAAGGGGTGGTGGGTAACAGCTTATATGCTCAGGCAATAACTGAAGCAAGGATTAAGGTTAGGGAAGGTTCTACTTTATCTGAACCCCTGGAAAACAGAGAAGAGTTTCCTAAATTATTAGTTCATATGATTAAGGTTGGTGAAGAAACAGGAGCAATGTCCAGAATGTTGGAGAAGGTTTCTTTGTTTTATGACAGGGAAGTTGATAGAAGTGTAGAAGGGGTTGTATCCCTGATTGAACCCCTAATTATAGTATTTTTAGCAGTTGTTGTTGGTTTTGTAGTTATTTCAATCGTGCTACCTATGTTTGATATGTATACTTTTATTTAGCAATATCAAAAGCATAAGTATTATTTTAAGGGAGGTGTAAGTTTAAGAATAAGGTAGGGTTTATTATAATTTATAATAATTTTAAAGGGATTAAAAAAATAACAAAATTAGATAGGAGTGAAGTTAATATGAGTAAATTTAGAAAAAGTTTGGTTGAAAATAAGGGTTTTACATTGATTGAATTACTTGTTGTGATTGCTATCTTGGGTATTTTGGCTGCTATTGCTGTGCCCAGGTTGGCTGGTTTTACAGATCGGGCCAGAGAAGCGAATGTAGAGGCAGGTGGAGAAACTATTAGTAGTAATGTAGAATTATATATTGCTGAAAACGGTAAACCTCCTGTTTTATCAGTGCTTACAACTTCATCAAGTGATTATTATATAAAGACCGATGAAGGATATGACATAGCAGCACCAACGACTACAAGTGCTGAAGACTACGAATATACATTGACAGGTGATGGTTATGTAGCAACAATAACTCCTACTGGAGTTTCTGTAGCTGCTACATCATAAACTTAAAGAAATAAATTAATAGGGTGGGCCCTTTCTTGATCATTTCAAATAGGGGCTCACTCAAATTGATAAATAAGTTGGTTTTTGTTTAAACAAAATTATGAATGAATTTACTTTAGAAAGGGGATTAATTCACTATCAAATTTATAATATTTCTTTTAGGATTAATTATTGGCAGTTTTTTAAATGTAATTATATATAGATTGCCTTTAAAAGAATCAATAATTTTTCCTGCTTCCCACTGTCCTATGTGTAAGGCTAAATTAAAATATTATGATTTAATACCTTTTTTAAGTTATCTCTTTTTAAAAGGAAGATGTAGATATTGTAATAAAAAGATTTCTATACAGTATCCTCTGGTTGAATTGTTGACAGGCTTATTATTTTTACTTGTATTTCTAAAATTTGGTTTTACTACCGAATTTATAATATTTATGGTATTAATATCTTCTTTGCTTGTTGTATCATTTATTGACATAAAGCATCAAATTATACCGAATGAAATTACTTTTTTCTTGATACCTTTTGGACTTATTCTTTCATTATTTTTTAATCATATTTCATTTTTAAATTCATTGTTAGGATTAATTGTACCTGCAGCATTATTGCTTTTAATTGCACTTATTTATAAAAAAGGGATGGGGCTGGGTGATGTCAAACTGGTCGCGATGATTGGGGTTTTTATCGGATGGAAGTATGGACTTTTATCGATCTTTATTGGTGCCTTAATCGGTTCAATTTACGGTGTTTATATGATGGTTAATACTGGAATGGACAGGAAGACTCAGATACCATTTGGACCATTTATAAGTTTAGGTGCAGTGGTGATGATATTATATGGGAATTTATTAATTAACTGGTATATATCACTATTTATATAATTGGGATGGAGGTAATATAAGATGGTTAAAAATAGTAATGCTGGTTTTACCTTAATAGAAGTCATCTTAGCAATTGCTATTTTAGCTATAGCTTTAGTCCCTATATTTGGCTATATGATCAATTCTCAGGGCGTTATAAGGCATGCTGATCGCAGAGAAAAGGCGCTGATTTTAGCTCAACAGGAATTGGAAAGAATTAAAAACATGGATTATGATAATATAGATAACACTATTACTATTGATATAGATAATACAAACTCTGATTTAGACAAATATCCGGACTACACAGGGACATTTGAGCCGCCTGTTCACTACTATAATGCTGAAGGTGAAAGTATTATGAAAACGATAATTATAACCTTATCTTGGGGAGATTCAAATGAGCACTCTGTCACTTTAAAAACCAAGGTGGCGAAAAGATGATGGGTTTAATAGAGGGGAAAAGTGGTTTTACTTTAATTGAATTATTAGTGGTAGTGGTGATTCTCGGATTGGTCATTACGGCTGTATTAAATATAAATTTAGGTGGATTCAAATTTCTTTTGCTTAATAGAGATCGGATTAAATTACAGGATGAAGCCAGATTAATAAGTACAAATTTAGAAAGACAAATAAGAAAATCGTCAGGTATAGATAATGATAAGAGCGATCGATATAATCTTTATCTTGAAAATG
>DATGCJ010000197.1:0-2951 GCA_035312025.1 Halanaerobiales bacterium
AAAGTCAGAGTTATTAACAGACAAAATTGTGGATAAAAACAGCTGAAACACCTTCAAAATAAATTATCCACAGATTACGCAAAAAAGGTGAAACAAGCTCTCTTTTTTGGTATAATTAGTTTGGAGACAAAAAACACCAAAAAGGAGTTGTTCCACCATGACTAATTATACCAGATTTGTCTTTGAATTAAAACGAAAAGTTAGTATTTTCTCTAAAAAAATATCTAAAAATCTATCAAAACCAAAAAGTAAATTCATTACTCAAATGATTTATGGTTTGCTAAAAGGACAATCAGTTCTTCTCAGTAATATAGCACGTTCTTTGAAAGAAGATATTCTTTTAAAAAAGACTGTTGAGCGTCTTTCCAGAAACCTTGAAAATTTTGATCAACAGGAAGAACTAATGACTGATTACTTAAATAAAGTTAAGCCTAATATTAATGATAATACTGTTTTTTGCTGTGATAAATCAGATGTAGTTAAGCCCTATAGCAAAAAATTAGAAGCCCTTGATAGAGTTAGAGATGGTAGTAAAGGTGAAACTGAAAAAGGTTATGACACTTTTGAAATAGCTGCTTTAACTGATAATAAAAGACTACCCATAGAGCTTTATTCTCATATTTATTCCAGTTTAGAACCAGGGTTTAAAAGTAGGAATGTTGAAGCAAAAAAAGGACTTAATTTTGTTGAAAAACATTTTGGTAAAAAAGGCATCTATGCTCTTGATAGAGGCTATGATGCTAATCTATACTATGAGTATTTTTCTGATGGTAACAAAGATTTTGTGATTAGATCTAAAGGCAATCGTAATGTTATCTATAGGAGTAAAAACTTAAATATTAAAAAAGTAGCTAACTTATACAAAGGTAAGTATGTCTACCGTTATACCAATCAAGATAACAAAAAGAGAACTTTAAAATTTAGCTATGCTCCAATTAAATTACCCGCATTAAAAAATAAAAATTTAACTTTAGTAATTATTAGAGGCTTGGGTAATAAACCGATGTTATTGATTAGTAATTTGAAACCGAAATCTAAGAAATTATCTCTAGCTATTTTAAAAGCATATATAAAAAGGTGGAAAATAGAAGAATATTTCAGATTCAAAAAACAGAAATTTGATTTTGAAAATTTTAGAGTTAGATCTCTAAAAAGAATTAGAAATTTAGATTTAATTTTATCAATTACAATAGGCTTTTTAGCACTGTTTTCTAATCAGAAAAAGAGAACTAAACTTAAAATAATTGTACAGAAAGTTTCAGAAAGAATATATGATCTTCCAGACTTTGATTATTATGCAATAGCGGATGGATTTAAAGCTATTTTAGATAAATCTTACACTGGAATCACTACATTTTTAAAGAGTTATTATCAAAAACGACGATCACAAAATAATTTACAGCTCTCTTTGCCATTATGACAGTAATGTTAGTTTTTGTAACTTTTAAAAATGGGGAAACTTATTCTTATGATACAATTGATAAATTTTTACAGATACAGTATAATAAACTTGGGGTTATAAATATTTCATCGTTTTTATCATCAGGTGGTGAAGATAATGGAATTAATTATAGGGATATGTGATGATTGTAAAGAACAAATTGAATTAGTTGAAAATTATTTGCTGGAGTTCAGGAAGAGTTTTAAGATAAATATTATAAGTTCAACTGAACCATTTAAGTTTTTTCACAAGTTAGATGAATACAGGCCGGATCTCGTTTTTCTGGATATTGATATGGATGAATTAGATGGTATAAAACTGGGGGAGAGAATTAAAAAAGAATATAGTAACACAATAATTATATACATAACAGCCTATGAAAAATATGCTCTGGAAGCTTTTCGGGTGCGGGCTTTTCATTATCTGCTAAAACCAATTACAGCAGAAAAATTTTCGCAGGTCTTCAGAGAGGCAATTTCTTTATTAAAAAAGGATTATACTGATAATAGATATTATACTGTGAAAAAGAAGGGTGAATATATTAGCCTCAATTATGAGAAAATTTATTATTTTGAAAAAGTACGCCACCGGGTAAAATTATGCACTTTAGAAGGGGATATTTCATTTTACGGAACTTTTAAAAAATTGTTACATGAAATTGATATGGATTTTTTTATCCGCTGTCACCAGGGATATATTGTAAACAAAAATAAAATAAGGGCTTATCGGGATCAGATGTTATTTCTGGATGAAAAGCAGAAAAAGATTCCTGTCAGCAGGTCTCATATTAAAGAAGTAAAAGAGATGATGGAGAATAGATTGTTTGACTGAGGAGAGTTAATTATGAAAGATAGTGGGAATAAGTTAATCGGTGACCCCGTCAGTTTTACATTTGAACACCGGATGCTAAATTTTATTCTCATCCTGGCCATGTTTATGTCCTTTCTGGGAGCAGTTCTTGATTTAATGATGTGCAACTGCATAGAGGTAGTTGACAAAAATATTATAAAATAACAAAAATTAACAAAAAAGGTTGAAAAAACCAGCCGAATCTGCTATAATAATCCTAAATACCAAAAATTTCCAATAAGGAGGCAGATATGATAAATAAAATTATCTTGACAGGAAGGCTGGTCAGAGATCCAGAATTAAAGAAGACTAATGATGGTGTGAGTTATTCAAAATTTACTGTAGCGGTAGACAGGAACTATCGTAACTCAGAAGGTGAAGTAGATACCGATTTTATCGATATAATTAGCTGGAGAAAACAGGCAGAAAGATGTGTTGAATATTTATCAAAGGGGAGGTTGATAGGTATTGAAGGGTCTTTGCAGGTAAGCAAAAACGAAAGTGAAGATCGAATATATATAAATTCTATTGTAAATGCAGATAGAATAGAATATCTTGATTCTCCAAATAATTAATATTTGCATGAAATCAGCAGTGATTTTTTAACTGCTGATTTTTACATTTGCTATGTTAAAAATTCACTTAGCATAAATGCCAGGGT
>DATGCJ010000198.1:0-6653 GCA_035312025.1 Halanaerobiales bacterium
CTCTTTAACCCCGACCGATCTCCTCCATATTAATGGGAACTATAAGCAGTGGGATGTTGATGCCGCTAATTTAGGCATTAGGATTATGGCAGATAGATATGAAACCGATATAGATACTTTTATGAATGATGTATTTAAAGAAATATATTATCAAATCGGTTCCGTAATTACAGAAGTCCTAATTTCAGAAGAAGGTCAGTCAATCTCACTAAAACACAGTGACAGTAAATACTTTTTAAAGAAAATGATCAATCATATCAATAAAAAAGAGGAAAAGGTTAAGTTTAGTTTACAGTGCAACTTACCGATGATCGCGGTAGGTGCACCCGTAGAAGCCTACTTCCCTCAGATTGCCGAAAGGATGAATACTAAATTGATCTTACCGGACTATGCCGAGGTAGCAAATGCAGTTGGTACAGTAGGTGGAAAGGTCATCGAAAAGATCGTGGTGATGGTCAAACCGGGTGATGGCGGCGGATTTTTAGTCCACAGTCCGACCGAAAGAAAGTTTTTCAAAGATTTTGAAGATGCCCAGTCCTATGGTCAAGAAGTTGGTCAGGAAATCGCTTATGAAAGGGCGGCCAGTTCAGGCGCTTCCAATATTAGAACTGTTGTGGAAAAAAATGATAAGTACAGCGACTACTTAGGACAGGGTGAAGATACTAAAGATGAAGACAAATTATTTATAGAGAGTAGAATAGAAGTAACCGCGGTTGGAAAACCGTGGTAATAATTAAAACTAACTTTGTTAGGGAGGTGGAATGATTATCGAATTAAAAAGTTCGATAATCAAGATCTTATGATAATTATTGGTGAATTGATTAACTCTACACGTGATGTTATTAAAGAAAAAATTGAAGACAGAGATGCAGAATATATACAAGATATTGCCCAACAACAGGTTGATGCAGGTGCTGATTATGTAGATGTAAACTCAGGTGCTTTTGTCTGGGATGAAATAGAACATTTAATCTGGCTGGTGGAAACTGTACAGGAAGTAGTAGATACACCCTTATCTTTAGATAGTCCCAATGAAGAAGCTATTAAAAAAGCAGCTGAAATTCACGATGGTATTCCGATGATTAATTCCATTACAGCCGAAGAAGAAAGGTACAAAAAGGTTCTTCCTTTAATACAGGAATATGACGCTAAAGTAGTAGCCCTTTGTTTAAGTGATGAAGGTATGCCGGAAACCGCTGACCAGAGATTAAAGATAGCAGATAAACTGATGAATGATCTAGAAAAAGATGGGGTTCCCTTAGATAATGTCTTTATTGATCCCATTATTAAGCCGATCAGTGTTGACGGTAAATTCGGTTATCAGGTATTAGATACAATCAGCGGTATAACTGAATGGGATACCGATGTTCATATTACCTGTGGTTTAAGTAATATTTCCTTTGGACTACCCAATAGAAGTCTACTTAACCAGGCCTTCTTGATGATGGCCATGGATCGAGGGTTAGATTCAGGTATTATTGATCCACTTGATGAACATATGATGAAACTTATTAAAGCGGCTGAAGTTCTCTTAAATAGAGATGACTATGGACAAAGATACTTAAAAGCCTGTAGATCTGGTGAAATGGATTAACCAAAAGGAGCGAGTGTAATGAAAAAGATAGCTATAATCGGAGGTGGAATCGCAGGATCTCAAACAGCAGTTGAACTGGCTAATAGAGGTAATAAAGTAATAATAATTGAAAAATCCGATCAAATAGGCGGTAATATCAAGGATTTCGGCTGTAAGGCCGTTGATATCTGCCTTAAGGATAACCTCTGCCTTGTAGATGAAATCTTTAATGAAGTAAAGCTTTTAGATAATATAGATATACTTTTTCAGACCAGAGTAAATGACTTTACAGGGGAGCCCGGCAGCTACAGTTTAGGAATCGAAAGGGAAGGGGAATTCAGCTCGCTTGATGGGCTGGACTATATTGTCGTAGCTACGGGCTACACCCGCTGGTCTGACTTAGAAACCGGGACCCCGGAAGTTTATCAGGATGATAGAATTGTCTGGGCCTCTGAGTTAGAAGAGTTCTTTAAAGGCAGGAAAGACCATCAAGAAGCTGACCAATTAGATATGCCGATCAAGCCGGATTCAGCTGTATTTATACAGTGCAATGGTTCAAGAAGTATACAGGAAAAAGCTCGATATTGTTCACGCGTCTGCTGTGGGTATTCTTACCGGATGGCCCGGGTATTAAAACACTTCTTTCCTGAAATAGATATTACGATCTTCTTTATGGACTTACAGGAAGGTGGATACTTACAGGAGTTAAGTTACAAGAAATTAGAAGAAAATGATATTGACTATATTAACTGTAAACCAATCAAAGTTAATAATGAAGAAGAACAGATTAATATCTTTTATGAAGACCAGACTAAAGGTAAAAAAGACAATTTAAAGACTGATTTATTGGTTTTATCAGAAGGTATACATGCTAAAAAAGTAAATGAAGACTGGTCCCGCCTATTTAATCTCCAGCTCGATAAATACGGCTTCCTTTATCCAATTGAGGAAGAAGCCAAAACCCATATTTATCTGGCCGGTACTATCAAGGGACCAAAAGATATTGCTGGCACCTTAAGTGACAGCAAGAATGTAGCTTATAGAATAATAAATGATAATTAGACAGGGGGATATATGATGTATGACGTAATATTTATCGGTGAAAAAATCAAATCACCCGAACTTAAGTCCCTGTGTATTGATCCTGAATCCCTAGTAGAATGTCGGGGAGAGATCGGTAGCTTTCAATTAAAATATAAAAAAGAAGAAGAGCTAAATAATGAGGAAAGTAAATATATAATAATTAATCTCAAAGCAAAAAGAGACAATCCCATTGAAGAAACTTATGGTTTTGATTACAGGTTAGAGGATCTTGCAGAAGAAGAGGACATAATATTTATCCAGGACTATGATGAGATCTCTCCCGCTGTAATTAACCGACAGGGATTAAAGAAAGCAATTGCTGCCAAAGAAAATTATAAGAACAGTGAAGTATACTATCTCTTCCGCTCAATGCGTTTTATCGATGATAATGACAGCCTTTATGAAGAGGCCCGTAAAATGGGGATCATCTTCTTAAAGTATGAGATGGAAAATATTAAGATAAAAGAAGATAATACAATCAACTATAAGAGAGGCGATCTTGATTTAGACCTAACAGGTCAAATCCTAACCGCCCCTTTATTAAAACCGGATGAAAAGATAAAAAGGGTGGCCAGGCTATTAAATATCGAAATGAGTGACAAAGATTACATCCAATCTGAAAATATCTATCTTCAGCCGACCCTGACCGGTAAACGCGGTGTATACAGTTTAGCCGGAGCCAGAGGGCCCAATGCTTACTCAGATTTAGATTTAGAGATTGAATATACGCTTAATGAAATCAAATCTAATCTGAATGATTTTGAACCTCTTACCGAACGGAAAAGAGAGGTTGATGATCAAAAATGCATCCTCTGCTATACCTGTTATCGGGTATGTCCCCATGGGGCAGTTGAAAAGGATGAAGAATTAGATGCGATGAAGATCAATGAACTGGCCTGTTACGGTTGTGACGCCTGTATTTCACACTGTCCGGCTGATGCTATCTCATATGTAGAGGAAGAATCAAAAGAAACTAATGATCTAAATCTAAAAGTTCTAATGTGTGAAAACTCGGCCGATACGGCCTTTGAAAAATTAGATAAGTCTCAATTTAAGGATTTAGATATTGAAAAGATTCCCTGTGCCAGCAGTATTAAAAAAGATGAAATTTTCACCTATCTAAGAAAAAAAGACAGTAGATTACTTGTCTTAGGCTGTTTTGAAGAGTCCTGTAAACACCTCACCGGTGATGGACGCGGGGAACGTATTGTCAATGAAGTAAAAGAAACTCTAAGCGACCTAGAATTAGGAGAAAACAGGGTAAGGTTTGAACGTCTTTCACCGAGAATGGAAGAAGATCTAAACGATTTCCTGCTGCGGTGGAAAGAGGGTGTTAACCTATGATTGTTGCAGAACAAAAAAATGTAAAAGAAATAATAGATATGTTAGGTGATGACTTCGAAAACCTCCTAATTGCCGGCTGTGGAACCTGTGTAACGGTCAGTCTGGCCGGTGGGGAAAGAGAAGTTAAATCACTGGCAGAAATTTTGAGAACATACTATGCCAATCAGGAGAGAGAAGTAAATATTGAAACCACTACTGTTAAACGACAGTGTGACTTCGAATTTATAGATGAAATGGAAGAAGCCGTAAAAAGAAATGATATTGTTTTATCTCTGGCCTGTGGTGTAGGTGTACAGCATGTAGTAGAAAAATTCCCGGAAAAAGTAGTACTACCAGGTCTAGACACCTCTTTTTACGGTGCTACAACTGCTGTCGGTGAATGGTCGGAAAGATGTATAGGCTGTGGGGACTGTGTATTAGGTGACTTTTTCGGAATATGCCCGATAGCCCGCTGTTCAAAACATCTTTTAAACGGTCCCTGTGGAGGTTCACAAAATGGTGAATGTGAGGTTGACCCCTCGATAGATTGTGCCTGGCAGTTGATCTATGACCGAGCTGAAGCACTGGGCAAACTGGATGAATTAATAGATTACTTAGAACCGAAGAATTGGGAGACATACCGCGACGGCGGTCCCAGAACATTAGTGAACGAAGAATATCACGAGGACTGAAAGGAGTAATAAAATGGCTAAAAACTATTCTAAAGTTAAAACTATGTTAGATGCCGGTCATTTTGTGGTCTGCAGTGAAATGGGACCTCCTATCGGGGCAGATCCGGAGTTTATCAGAGAAAAAGCCAACTACTTAAAAGGTTATGTAGATGGTGTTAATGTTACTGATAACCAGACAGCAATTGTCAGGATGTCTTCTATTGCAGCTGCCAAGATTGCAATGGAAGAGGGCCTTGAGATGATCATCCAGGTCACAGCCCGGGATAGAAACAGGATAGGCTTACAAAGTGATATCCTGGGAGCAAGTGCCCTGGGACTGAGGAATGTTTTACTGCTTACCGGTGATCATCAATCCTTTGGCCGGGATCCAGGTGCTAAAAATGTATTTGAATTGGGATCAACACAATTAATCATGGCAGTAAAGGACATGGTAGATAATGGAGTACTATTGAATGGAGATGAGATGGATGTTCCGCCTAAGATGTTCATTGGTGGAGCGGCAAATCCGTTCGCTGATCCTTTTGAAATGCAGATGATAAAGATGCAGAAGAAAGTAGAAGCAGGGGTGGAATTTTTTCAAACACAGGCTATCTATAATATGGAGAAGTTTGAGTACTGGATGGAAGAAGTTAGAAAACGCGGTATTCATGAAAAAGCATATATCTTGGCCGGTATCTTACCGACCAGATCTCCGAAAGCGTTAAGAATGATGAAAAAGTACGTAGCAGGAATGGATGTACCTGACCATGTGATAAAGAGAATGGATCAGGCAGACGACAAGGAAAAAGAAGGAGTTAAAATGGCTGTAGAAACTATCCAAAAAGTTAGAGAAATAGAAGGGGTAAGAGGAGTACACTTGATGCCGGTTGCCTGGGAACAGATAACACCAGAAGTAATAGAAGAGGCTTCTCTTTATCCAAGACCGGAGGTGGAATAGATGGATAATAACTTTAAAAATGAAATAACCTCCCGCCCGGGTGGAGAAAACTTAATGATGTGTTACAGCTGTGGCAGCTGTACAGCAACCTGTCCGATCAGTGAAATAGATGAATCATTTAATCCCAGAATGCTAATTAAGAAATCACTTTTGGGCTATAAAGAGGAAGTATTAAATAATGACGATCTATGGAAATGTATCCAGTGCAGGCGTTGTGTAGCACACTGTCCACAGAATGTGAAATTTGCAGATATAATGAGAGTACTGAGAAATATGTCAATAGAAGCCGGTTATTATCCGGCCAGTTTAAAAGATAAAGTTGATAAATTGGATAAAGCTGTTTATCAATACAGACTGGATATTGTAGCTGATCATTTGGATGAAACAAAAGACATGGAAAAAAGTATAGAAGTAATGGCTAGTGGTGGTGATCGTGATGGCTAAGCCGGTACTCGTTCTGGGAGGTGGTATAGCAGGAATCCAGGCTGCTACAGACCTGGCAGAAATGGGTATCCCGGTTTATCTGGTTGAGAAAAAACCGGCTTTAGGTGGAAAGATGGCACAGTTGGATAAAACATTTCCAACTAATGACTGTTCTACCTGTATATTAGCCCCTAAGATTAGTGACTGCTATAACCATGAAAATGTAACCACCTATACCTATAGTGAACTGGAAAATTTAAGAGGAACTCAAGGTAACTTTACCGCTACCATTAAACAAAAACCCAGATATGTAGATGTAGATCTCTGTACCGGTTGTGGCGAATGTGTAGAAAAATGTCCCGTTACGGTTGAAGATGACTTTAACCAGGGTATTGACAGCCGCAGTGCCATCTTTAAGTATCAGGATCAGGCTGTGCCCAATGTGGTTACAATTGATGCCGAGAACTGTTTAAAGTTAACGAAAGGGGTCTGTGGACTCTGTGAAAAAACCTGTGACAAGGGAGCTATAAATTATGATCAAAAGCCAGAGACCATTGATCTCGATGTAGCATCGGTTGTCTTTGCGGCTGGTTATGATGCTTTTTCCGGCAATATAGTGAGT
>DATGCJ010000199.1:0-3695 GCA_035312025.1 Halanaerobiales bacterium
GGTCTTATTATCTCTATTAGTGCATTTCTTTATACATTGTCATTATTTATGTTTTTTGGTATTGAAGAGAAGGCCAGTATTGTAAAAGAAAAAGAGAGTATCAAAAATTTATTAAAAAATGTATTTACATACTTTAAAAACAATAAGAACTTTTCAAAGTCGATGGCAGTATTGGGCTTCAGTATGTTAAGTTCTATTGCCTTACCATTTTATATCGTTTATGCCAAGACAACTTTTAATATTTTAGACAGTACAGTTGGTATCTTTATTATTGTCCAGACCCTCGGAAAGATATTAGGAGGGCTTATCTATGGTATAGTTGGCGATAGGCACGGTCACCATAGGTCAATGTTAATCTATTCCATAAGTACCACAACTGCTCCTATCATAGCTATTATAACTGGTATGTTCTTTGCAGACTATATAATAATACTATATTCCTTACTATATTTTCTCTTGGGCTTTTTCATGAACGGCTGGCCGATATTTTTTAACTATATGATCGATTCAGTTGCCAAAGAGGATAGAACCTTGTATGCCGGTTTAGTTAATGTAGTTAAAATACCCGCTTCTTTAGCACCGTTCGCCGGTGGTATTATAGTCAGTTTTTGGGGCTATTATCCCATGTTTTACCTGGCTTTATTCTTTTCATTGATTGGATTATTCTTTGCAATCAATTTAAAAGATGCCAGAGATAAAAAAGAACTCCTGTAAACAGGATTATTCTTTAATATATTGAATATAAATAAGTAGTAAATCATGCTTCAACTTCAACAGTTGGAGTTTTATTTTTATTAAATTTAATTGTAATGGGACTGATGAACAATATGGATATAAAAAAGGATCTATCACTAACAATAATTGTATTGCTTTTAGGAATACCCGCCGCAGCTTTAACTTATCTATTTATCTTTATCATAGATAATATTTCTATTAATATCATTAATTATTTTTCCGGTAGTGTCTTGCTAATTTTCATACCCGCCCTCGGGGGACTAATTGTTGGCTTATTATTAAAATATGGTACTTTAACCGCCAAAGGACATGGAGTACCATTACTCTTATCAACAATTAAATCTGAACAAAAAGGTCTTACTAAAAGTGATCTTAGATATGAGGGATTAGCAACTACATTTACAGTTATTACAGGTGGTTCAGTCGGTTTAGTAGGTCCTATTATTGAACTAACTACCGGGATTACTGATATCATCGGGCGTTATTTAAAGTTTGATTTAAAAAATTACCAGATTTTAATAGGTAGTGGGGCTGCCGCCAGTTTTGCGGCTGTTTTTTGTGCCCCTTTTGCCGGTATACTTTTTTCCCTGGAAGTTATTCATAAGGACTGGTCCCTAAAAAATATCTTTTTTACAGCTATGGCAGCTTTTTCAGGTAATTATTTTATAGGCTTTATTAAGCCTAAATATGGTTATTTCTTTCAGAATATTAATATACAGCAGAGCACTTTAGATGTAAATCAATATATTTATATAACTATCTTTTCATTTTTTATGGCCTTTATCGGCTGGCTATTTATAAATACGCTTTTATTAGATGAACATATTTTTTCTAATTTTGAGATGCCCCTGTATCTTAAACCCATGTTTGGTGGACTTTTAGTAGGAATGATTGGATATTTTTTCATAGAGATCATGGGGACCAGTAGTAATCTGATTACTAATTTAAATAAGTTGGATTACACTATCCTGATGATCACTGCTTTATTACTGCTTAAAATAGCGGCTACCGGTTTTTCGATTGGTTCAGGGGGCTCGGGCGGCCTATTTGCTCCCATGATCCTGACCGGCCTATTTTCAGGCTTATTGGCTGGTGAATTAGGTTTATTAATACTACCATCCTTTGCAGTAAGTCCTGTATTTTTAATGCTCTGTGGAGTGGTAGGAATCTTTGGGGGAATTATAAAAGCACCTATTACAAGTGTGATATTAGTATTAGAGTTATTTTATCTACCAAATTTAATTATACCTCTTATAATTGCAGGCTTTGTGCCCTTTATAATACTTAATTTATTAAAGGTGAGAAGTATTTATTCACCGGAACTATTTAATAAGGAATTGTAAAATATTCACAATTATTGACATGCCTGCTTTTTATGGTATAATTGAATTAATAAAATAAGGAAGGGGAGATGTTAATGCAAAAATATCAATGTACTGTATGTATGTATATCTATGATCCAGAAGAGGGAGATGAAACCCAAGGTATAGAGCCTGGTACTCCTTTCGAAGACCTACCTGATGACTGGGTCTGCCCAGACTGTGGAGTGGGAAAAGAAATGTTTGAACCTTACGAATAAACACATAATTAACAAAATAAGAGTAAATAAACCGGGTTTTCCCGGTTTTTACTTTTATTTTAAAATATTATATAATGTATTTTGAGATGAACTTTTAAGGGGTTGTTGACCTTGTTTAAAAAATTAGCGAATTTTAACATAGAAGATATGTCTACAGCTCAAATATTGGTTTCCGGTTATTTTGTAGTAATCATAACAGGTACCTTACTATTAATGTTACCAGCCGCTACCACTAAAGCCGGCCCGATGAGCTTTATTAATGCCTTATTTACCGCTACTTCCGCTACCTGTGTAACCGGTCTAATCGTTGTTAATACTGCCTCAGCTTTTACGGTCTTTGGGCAGCTTGTAATAATGGTTTTAATTCAGATCGGTGGACTGGGTATCATGACCATGTCAACCCTGGTAGCCTTTATTATCGGCAAAAAAATCACCTTAAAAGAAAGATTAATTATTCAAGAAGATTTAAACCAGTTTAAGATTTCAGGCTTAGTGCGCTTGATCAGATATGTATTAGGATTCACTTTCTTATTTGAAGGAATAGGTGCCTTAATTATGTTTATCCGGCTCCTCGGTGATTATGATGTTGTCGGTGCATTTTACATGGCAGTATTCCATGCGGTCTCTGCCTTTAACAATGCTGGTTTTGACCTCTTTGGTAATTCTTTAGAAGGTTTTACTGGTGATGTGACAATCAACTTTGTAGTTATGATTTTGATTATCATTGGAGGGATCGGTTTTGGTGTTATCACAGAGATCTCCAACTTCAATAAATTTAAACATTTAAGTTTACAGTCCAAAATTGTAATTTTAATTTCAGTTTTCCTTATTATATTCGGTATGGTAGTCATCTTTGGCTTTGAATATACTAACCCCGAAACAATGGGTAATTTAAGTTTTGGGGATAAAATGCTTTCATCCCTATTTCTATCGGTTACACCTAGAACTGCCGGTTTTAATACAGTACCAACCGGTTCTTTAAGGAATTCTACTTTATTTTTCATCATAGTATTGATGTTTATCGGGGCTTCACCCGGTTCAACCGGTGGTGGAATTAAGACTACCACCTTTGGGGTAATGGCAGTTACATTATGGAACTTAATGATCGGAAAAAAAGATATGGAAATATTTAATAGACAGCTGGAAAAAGAAATAATATTTAAAGCCCTTGCGATTACTATGATTTCAGCAGGTTTGATAATCTTAGTCACTTTAACCCTGTCAATAACAGAGCAGGGAGACTTTTTAGATATATTATTTGAAACCGTTTCTGCCTTCGGTACAGTTGGTCTATCGACCGGAGTTACCCCTACCTTAAGTAAGATAGGGAGAGCTTTAATAATCTTTACTATGTTTGCCGGTAGGGTAGGACCATTAACCT
>DATGCJ010000200.1:0-2733 GCA_035312025.1 Halanaerobiales bacterium
AATATCATCACTATTGATAATACTTTTTTGAAATGCATAAATTTAATTCACTCTCCTCATGAGTTTAATTAATAAATATTATTTAGTTTTTTATTGCATGCGGTCAAAAAAATGGCTCCCCGAGCAGGACTCGAACCTGCGGCTCGATGGTTAACAGCCATCTGCTCTACCAACTGAGCTATCGGGGAATATTGTTCCTGCTTTCATTTTTTACATTATAACAATAATAGAGGGCTTTGTCCAGTTATTTGATTTTAAAAAAATTTAAATATAAATCTGGTTTTATTTAAATAGATATAGGCCATGACTATCGACCATAACTGACAGTTCGCCATCTTTTAGACTATAAGAATTTTGACTTATGAGATCAACAACTTCCTCTTTATTTAACTGAAATTTAATTTCCCTTTTCTTACTGCTTGTATTAATTAATCCAACTATTTTTTCTCCCGCTAGTTCTCTATTAATTAATAATATACTACCGTTATCTCCGGCTGAACTAATATTTAAACTGCCCTCTATTAGCACTTCATTCTCTTTTCTTATCTCTATAAGCTGCTTATAAAATCTCAAGAGTCCTTTATCAAGTTGATAGGGATTTGCAGACTCTTCCCATAACATGGTCCTTCTATTGTCCGGATCACTTGCACCTTCAATACCTACTTCATCACCGTAATAGACCATCGGGGCCCCCGGCATGACAAACTGTAAAAACGCGGCTGTTTTTAATTTCTTTTTGTTATTTCCCACCGTATTTAAAAATCTTTCGGTATCATGGCTGTCAATTAAATTTAAGAGAGAGTTATAGGCCGGTTCAGGATACTCAGCCTTAACTTTATTTATCTCATTGATAAACTTATCTACTCCCCAATTATCGATCAATAGATTAACGACTGCATCTCTAAAACGGTAGTTCATCACACCATCAAATTCATTACCTTTGAGATATTCGCCTGCATCCCCCCAAATTTCGCCTGTGATATATGCATCCGGATTGATCTCTTTCATATAATCACGCCAGTTCTGCCAAAATTCGGGATTTCTATCCTTAACTTCATTGGCAACATCCAACCTCCAGCCGTCAATACCGTCGGCCGGGTTGCCATCCCCATTAGGGTCCATCCACTTTTTTGTTATTTCATAAATATATTCTTTTACTTCTTCATTATTAACATTTAACTTCGGTAATGAACCAAAACCAGCCCAGGACTCATAGTTGGGCTGCTTATTGGCAGTCCGCTGTTCATATAAAGTTACTATCGGATAGCTGTTTATATAATACCAGTCCCAGTACTTAGAATCTTTACCATTTTCAATTACATCCTGAAAGGCATAATGTTCATAGCCGGTATGGTTAAAAACACCATCAAGTACAACTTTTATTCCCTCAGCATGAAAGTTTTCAATCAATTGGATAAATAATTTATTAGAGGCTGCCTGATTGCCTTTTACAGCAAAATTATCTTCGATAAATTCATAGCCTATAGTATTATATTTATGGTTTGAAGTAGCTTCAAAGACCGGGTTAAAGTAAACTGCATTAATACCTAATTCTTTAAGATAATCTATTTTTTCCATTATACCCTGAAAATCTCCCCCATAAAGAACATGCCAGCCTGATTTAGGATTGATTTCTCGACTCTTATTCATAAATTTAACAGGGTCAATATAATGATGCTCACTTTCTTTTACCCCCTGGTACCAACCCGGTCCAATATTCTCGTAACGTTCAGTCTTGTTCTTATAGGTCTCTATATATTCAGGATCATTATCGGGATTACCGTTATAAAATCTCTCCGGAAATATTTGATAAAAGACTGCTTCTTTAACCCAGGCAGGGACTTTAAAGAGAGGATAGTTCTCCTTATTATACCTAAACCAATCAGCCATCGTGTTTGCAAGGCCCTCTCGGCCAAACCAAAATCTAGTTTCAGCGTCATCAACTACAAAGCGGTATCTAAATTCATTATCTTTTACTTCTATCCTTTTTGTCCAGTAATCAAACTGTTCATCGGAAGTAAAGTAATTCATATACTCAACCTGATATCCATCTTCATCAAAAAAATTAAGTCTAACATCTTCTACATCATTAACAGCCGTTTGAAATCTTATCTCGATAATATTATTACCAAGTCTGGTAATATGGGCCGGTATCTCCTGTTCATGCCATAAAGCACTTTTTATTATCTCTCCATCTCCAACTTTCCCGACTTTTTTTATCTGCTGTCCAACATTAATTACAGAATTTAAACCCCCAAAACCATCGGGAGCATAGTCTTCACTATGAGGATCCTTTTTCCACATTGAACCGTTAACTACAAGCTTGTATTCATAAGTACCTGGTTTTAAAGAGATAGTTATTTCATAGACTCCATCTCCGTTTTCATCTGTCATTTCAATTTTTTTAGTAGCCCAGTTATTAAAAGAACCGGCCAGATAAACAGAAACTACCTCATCTATCTGTGGTTCATATTTAAAGGTAACATCTTTCATCCCCGGTGGGGCGGCTGTAATTGATAGACTACATATCAATAAGATTAAAATGAGGTATATTAAACCTCTATAATATTTTTTCATTAAAATTTTCCTCCCAAAAATTAATCCGCTAATATATATTTAAATAAAGGGTTTTCATATCCTTTAATTAAAATATAGAATTAAAATTTTTACCAAATTAAAGGTATAAGTCTGTACTTTACCCTTTCACAATAGTCTATATATCCCTCTAGTTCT
>DATGCJ010000201.1:0-5853 GCA_035312025.1 Halanaerobiales bacterium
CTTGTTCATATTTTTTAGTTTGATATTGATTTCCGTTAAATTTTATTTGGTTAATATTTATTTCTTTAGCTGTTTTTACTACTAAAATATCTCCCTGTTTTAGTTCTGTTTTATTAATGGATATGTTATCATTAATATTAAAGGTCCGGGCAGGAGCCGAATAAATAGAGAGAGCTATTATAGTTAAAAATATTATTATTTCGAATTTATAATTTTTTATATTTCTCATAGCTAACATCCTTTATTATATTTATTATCTTACTATAATATATTTTACTAATAATTACTATTTCCTTTAATTTTAAAATAATTATTTGATTCGTAGGTGAATGTAATGAATAATTTATCAGTGATAGGTTCTGTAATCAAAAAAGATATGAAAGAATTTTTAAGGAATAAAACGATCATAATTGTAATAATATTACCATTATTGGCTTCCTTATTTTTCCTTATTATCGAAGATGCTGGATTAAATAAGCAGTTCAATATTGGTATAGTGGAAGAAAGTAATAACTTAAGCATATATGTACATGAAAATATTAAAAATATAAATGTAATTGAATATAAGAGTGTAGAAAGAGCCAGTAAAGATATTGGTGAAAAGGTCGCGGGAGTAGTTCATGTTAAAGGACAAAAAGAGTATGAAATTTATCTCAATGCCGGTAATACAACCAGTTACTTTTTTTTACAAAATCAGTTGGAAAATATTATTGAGCGTTATCTTAATATACCTTTACAGTTTCAATTAAAGGTTAATCCCGTTAACAGGATAGAAGGAAAATTAGGCTTTTTACCGATCTGGCTTACTATCACTGTTACTATGATTGGGGTTTTAATTATTTCTGGTAATCTGGCCGAAGAAAAAGAGAATAAAACGATGGATGCGGTCTACATTACCCCAGCTTCAAATCTTTTATTTTTAACCGGCAAGATATTATCCGGTGTTTTACTTTCGACCATTACGGCCTTGATTATGTTATTTATTAACGGTTTTTACAGACAGCCGCTAAAAAATATTTTTACGGTCTTTCTAGCTATATTTTTAGGTTCCCTGGTCTTTAATTTAATTGGTCTTATCATAGGCGTAAAATCGGAGTCACAGTCAGCTGCCCGTTCTATTGGTACAATAATATATTTCCCCTTATTGTTCCCGACTTTAATATATAATTTATCTGATTTTACAGAAATTTTAGCGAAGTTTTTCCCTACTTACTATTTATTCCAAATTGTCAATAACTTATTAAGTATAGATGCAAACTTTGCACTTATCTGGTATAATTTATCTATTCTATTCGTATTTGCTGTAGTTTTAGCTAGTATCTTAATTTATATATTTAAGAAGGTGTATACTCAATGAAGAAGAAAAAAATATTAATATTTTTATTTATATTTGTTTTCATATTTTCACTACCAATTATGGCCGAAGAAAACAAAGAAAGCCCTCATGAAATTGTTAAAGAATTTATCCTTAAGGTCTATGATAAATACCAGCAGAATAAGTTTGCAGAAGTATATGAATTCATGCATCCTGATATTAAAGAAGTATTAGAAAAGGAAAACTATCTTTCATTTCAAAATGAAAATACTGAAAAATATAATTTAAAGATATCAGAAGTGGAAGTTTTGGAAGTACAAAAAATAGAAGAATGGCCTGAGGCCTTTCAAGAAATTATTAAAGAGAAAGAAAAAGAGAGCCTTTATGAAATAAAAATGAAGTATAAAACAAATTATCAGTCCGGTGGTAATGAAAATGAAAAGATGATTGAAAAGAAAACATACGTAGTAAGATATCAAGAAAAAACTTATCTTCTATGGGATCCCAATATTATCAAGTAAATTCGAAGCAGGTGTTATCGATGGAATTAAACGATTATCCAATTGTAATTGATGGTTTAAAAAAAGAATATAAAAAAGTGAAAGCTTTAAAAGGTATTTCTTTCAAAGTAAAAAAAGGAGAAGTATTTGGATATCTAGGTCCAAATGGGGCCGGTAAAAGTACGACCTTAAACATTTTAACCGGGCTCTTGAAACCCACAACCGGTGAAAGCTTCATCTTTGGTGAAAGGTCTAATAATTTAAGTAAAAGCACTAAACAAAAGATCGGGGTTGTATTTGAAACTAATAATCTTTATCAAAGGCTATCCGGCCGCGAAAATTTAAATTTCTTTGCTGATTTATATAACGTTCAAAGCAGTAAAGTGGAAGAATTACTGGATTTCTTTGATCTAAGTGCGGCGGGAGACCGCTTAGTTAAGAATTATTCGAAAGGGATGCGGCAGCGATTATTAATTGCAAGGGCATTATTAACCGCCCCCGAACTCCTTATCTTGGATGAACCGACCAGTGGTTTGGATCCTCAATCGGTTGAAATGATCCATCAGGCGATAGAAGAATTTGCCGGGGCAGGTAAGACGGTCCTGATCAGTACTCACTTTATGGAAGAAGCAGACCGTTTATGTGACAGAATCGCTTTCATAAATGAAGGTGAGATTGTTACTATAACGCCTCCATCAGAATTAAAAAGTCGTTATGGAACCAAACAGGTTGAGGTAGTAATTAAAAAAGAAGAAGAGAAATTAGATAAATTAACTCAACTGGTTGATATTGAATATATAAAAAAAGAAAAAGAAAGAATATTAATTGAACTACCTCTAATCAGTGAGGACTTAGGTAGTAAAATAGATAAAATCAAATCAGAATTTGAGGTTTTAAGTATTCATACCAGGGAAGCAACCCTTCATCAGGTATTTTTAGAGTTAATTAAAAAGTAAAGGAGCCAAATTATGGATTTTGCTAAACCCAGGGTAATAATAAGCAAATGTCTGGGATTTGCCCACTGCTATTACAGCGGCCAGATGTTTAATATTGATTTTTTAAATAAATTAGGTGAATATGTAGAATATTTTCCAGTTTGTCCTGAAATGGAGATAGGTTTGGGAGTTCCCCGGCAAACGATTAGAATTGTCAGAGATAAAGAAACCCATGTGTTAAAACTTATTCAGCCTAAAACTGAAAAAGATTTGACAGAAAAAATGGAAAACTTTTCAAAAGACTTTTTAAAAGAGTTTGAGGAAGTTGATGGCTTCATATTTAAAGAGCGCTCCCCTTCTTGCGGCCATAAAGATATTAAAGTCTATTCCGGGATAAAAGGGCAGGTTATTCACCACAATGGTGTGGGCTTTTTTGCGCAGAAAGCTTTCGACTTGTTTCCCCTTACCGCAGTAGAAAGTGATGGTCGCTTAAATAATTTAAGGTTAAGAGAACATTTTTTAACCAAATTATTTGCCTTGGCTAATTTTAGAAAGATAAGTACAGAAGGTAAAATAAAACATTTAATCAATTATCATGCCAATAATAAATATCTTTTAATGGCCTATGATCAGGAGAAATTAAGAGAGATGGGCCGGATAGTGGCTAACCATGCGGATAGACCTGTAAAAGATGTTTATGATCTCTATGAAGAAAAATTAAATAATATATTAGATGAACCACCACATTATAAATCTATAATAAATGTTTTACAGCATATCTTCGGGTATTTTAAGAATGAACTTACCCCTGGCGAAAAACAGTTTTTCCTAAATATAGTTGATAAATACAGGGACAATAAGGTCCCCCTTTCAGTGCCAGTTCATCTTTTAAGATCATGGATTGTCGAGTATGATATCAATTATTTAAAGGACCAAAGCTTTATTAATCCGTTTCCCGAAGAACTGATCGATCTCACCGATTCCGGAAAAAACAATGATCGACTTTAAGTAAAGAAGGGATTATTATGTTTAAAAAGTTAAAAACCATCTATAAGCCTGAACTTTATCACGGACATAATAAAGGAAAGCAAGATTTTTTTGAAGGTTGGTATTTTAAGGTTGCTGATAAAAAAGCAGAAAATGTTTTTGCCTTTATCCCTGGTGTTTTTCAGAGTGAATCTAAAAACAATGAGCATGCTTTTATCCAGGTATTAGATGGCAGAAGAAATGAATCCTTCTTTATCAAATATGCATTCGAAAAATTCCGGGCTGCCGAGGATCGGTTCTTTATTGAAATTGAGAATAATAAGTTTTCAAAGGAAGAAATAATATTAGATATTCAGGCTAAAGAGATTAAGATTAAGGGGAAATTAAACTTTTACAATTTAAAGCCCTGGCCGGTTGATATTTTATCTCCCGGTGCAATGGGCTGGTATGGTTTTATTCCCTTCATGGAATGTAATCATGGGGTTTTAAGTTTTACCCATCAAATTACTGGAGATTTAAAAGCGAATAGTGAAGCCATAGATTTTGATAAGGGAAAAGGTTATCTTGAAAAGGACTGGGGCAGCAGTTTTCCAAGTGCCTGGCTTTGGCTGCAGTCCAACCATTTTAATGAAAAAAGTAGTTCCCTTATGGTATCTATTGCAACAATTCCCTGGTTATCCAGGGAATTTCGTGGTTTTATTATAGGTTTTCTCCATAAAGACCATCTATATAAGTTCACCACTTACAATAATGCCAATATAAATAAGTTTCAAAAAAATGAGGATATTATAGAAATAAATGTTGAAAATAAAGGTTATAAATTATTTATTAAAGCCTATTATAAAGAAGGTACCTTATTAAAGGGGCCATTTCGGACTGATATGGTTGAGAATGTGGAGGAGAGTATACAGGCAATTGTAGAGATTAAATTAGTTGAAAAAGCTACTAATAAAATCATAACAGAAGATAAAGGTAAAAAGGCCGGTTTTGAGTTAAATGGTAATTTAGAAGAAATAATTGATAATTTTTAAAAGGAATATTTTGGAATACAACTAAATATATTAATATATAATAAATTTTTTGAATGAGGTGGAAAAATGTCGGAAGAGAAGGTCTTAATCGTGGATGATGAAAAAGAGATACGAGAATTGATTAGGGATTATCTTGAAGTTGAAGGATTTCAGGTTAAGATGGCCGAGGATGGAGAACAAGCCTTAAATTTTTTTGATTCTTTTAAACCGGATATTATCGTGTTGGATATTATGCTGCCCAAAGTTGATGGTATGGAGATCTGTAAAATTATTAGGGGTAAGTCAAATATTCCTATTTTAATGTTAAGTGCCAAAAAGAGTGATGTAGATAAAGTCTTAGGACTGGGTCTAGGAGCGGATGATTACATGACTAAACCTTTCAGTCCCAAAGAGTTAGTAGCCCGAATTAAGGCACAGTTGAGAAGATATAATCAGCTGTCTAAGTCTAACTTTAAGAATAACAGCTTGGAGTTTAAAGATTTAAAGATCGACTTGGATGGATATAATGTCTATCTGGAAGGAGAAAAGGTACAGTTTTCAGCTAAAGAATTCGAAATATTAAAGTTTTTAGCCTTAAATCCGGAAAGGGTTTATAGTAGAGAACAAATATTTGATCAAATTTGGGGTTTTAATGAATTTGGTGATATAAATACTGTTACTGTACATATAAGAAAGATCAGAGAAAAGATCGAAGAAGATTCTTCCAACCCACAGTATATAGAAACTGTCTGGGGTGTAGGATATAAGTTTGTTGGTGACCAAGATGGCATGGTTTAAAAACCTGTTTAAGATGAATCTAAGAAAGAAATTAATAATATATTTTATTTTGATCGTAGTAATACCTCTAATATTTTATTTTGTATTTTTTAATATTTTGGGAGCTTATTTAAATAAT
Source organism: Halanaerobiales bacterium (assembly GCA_035312025.1). GTDB lineage: Bacteria > Bacillota > Halanaerobiia > Halanaerobiales > M55B127 > M55B127. The sequence continues at coordinate 5,664 of DATGCJ010000201.1, forward strand.
AGTGCTTCCATTGAAGAAGTAGATACAGTAATAGAAGAGTTTGAAAACGGGATAAGGGATAATATAAATTTATTAAAAAATCCACAAGAATTTAAAAGTTCTATAGATTCTTTATTAACTGAATATCAGGGTGAACTTCAGATTATTGATCCTGAAACTGACATGATTGTTTTAGATACTAAAGGTTCTG
>DATGCJ010000202.1:0-3376 GCA_035312025.1 Halanaerobiales bacterium
TCGCTGGCCAAGATAACCGGTGAATACCTAGATTATATTGACCAACATATCATGGATCTAGAATATACCAGTGAATTTTTGGTCATTGCAGCCGAACTGATTGAGATAAAGGCTAAGTACCTATTACCAAAAACAGACGAGGAAGAAAAAGAAGAGGATGAAGAAAGTCTTGTTGAAAGGTTAAAAAAATACCAGCTGTACAAAGAACTATCTTTTGTTTTAGCTGATAATTTTGAAGAACGACGCGATGTATTTGAAAATAATAGTTCTTTGGAAAGATACCGCAACTATGAGGAAGAAGTAGTTATCGAGGTTAATTTAAAGGAAATTAAAAAGATGTATCTTAAGGCCCTTTATTCCGATAATGATCTAGAAGATGATGATATCGAGGAAGTTGAGCATATAATTATTGAAAAAATAAAGGTAGAAAAAAAGATCAACGATGTTCTTGATATTTTAGATAAGTATAATAAAGTAGAGTTCTACAAATTAATAGAAGACCACAGCAATATAATGGAGGTTGTGGTAACATTTTTAAGTATATTAGAGTTAATGAAATTAAATAAGGTAAAAGTACTACAGGACCAACTTTTTTCCCCGATTGAGGTTTCATTAGCATAAAGCAGGTGATATAATGGAAGTAGAGAATATGGCAAAACTGGAAACAATAATATTTGTGGCAGACAAACCGGTCGGTATAGATAAACTATCAAGGGTAATGGAGATGAAGATCTCTAATTTAAGACCATTACTGGATAAACTAAAAGATGAATATAAAAAAGAAAGCCATGGTTTTGAACTAAATAGCTATGATGATCATTATGTATTTGAAACCAAAAAGAAATACAGTGACCTAATCTTAAATTACTTGAATATATCAAAACACAAAAAGCTAAGTTCAGCTGCCTTAGAGACCTTAGCAATTGTTGCCTATGAACAACCAATTACCAGACGAGAGATCGAATCGATACGGGGAGTTAATGTAGAGAGGACCCTTTCTACCCTGGAAAAATATGATTTAGTAGAAGAAAAGGGCCGGAAAGAAACGATCGGTAATCCGATCATTTACGGGACCACCACTATCTTTTTACAGAAGTTCGGTCTCGATGATATTTCAGATCTGCCTAAAATTGAAGATATCGATTATCAGAAAGTATTTGAAGATGAATAGAAATTATTATAAATGAGGAAAAAATTATGGATAAGTTTAACAAGAGAACCTACAGCAGTTTCAGTGAATTTTTAAAGGATATTAAATTTCTGATCAAAAACCACGGTCAAATTAAAGACCTAAATAGGGGTGAATTAATCAGTAAAAAAATGCAGGAACGTTTAATGTTGGCAGTTACAGCCGTGAACGGCTGCCGCTACTGCACATATTACCATACAAAACTGGCCTTAGAGAATGGAGTAACTACTGAGGAACTTGATACCCTCTTAAATGGTTCTGTTGACAGTTCGCCTTCAGAAGAAAAGCTGGCCCTATTATATGCCCAGCACTGGGCAGACCAGGCCGGTAAACCCGACCAGGAGTTTAAAGAAAAGATCAATGAAACCTATGGTAATCAAAAGGCAGAAGTTATTAACCTGGCTATTCGTACAATTAACTTTGGTAACTTAATGGGAAATACCTTTGATTATCTCCTTTATAAGCTTTCTTTTGGACATCTGGGGGCTTCTTAATAAGTTATTGTATAAATGTATTAAAAAGAGGCAAATAATTATATAAAAACCATACAAACTTTTATTCTATAAAAAAGGAATATCTTAATTTTTAAAGAATAATATAATATGCTAAGAAAGGATGTAAATATGGAACGCCTTCAAAAGGTAATGGCTCATGCAGGAGTCGCTTCCCGCCGCAAGTCAGAAGAAATTATTGCAGAGGGCCGTGTGAAGGTAAATGGTGTCGTGGTAACTGAGATGGGAACTAAAGTTGACCCAGCCCAGGACACTATAGAAGTGGACGGGGAAGAAATTGAAAAAGAGACAAAAACATACTTAAAATTACATAAACCTAGAGGTTATGTGACAACTGTGAACGACCCCCAAGGCAGACAAACGGTTATGGACTTAATACATGGTATTGACAAGCGAATTTATCCAGTTGGTAGATTGGACTTAGACAGTAGTGGGTTATTGCTTTTAACCAATGATGGTGATCTGACACATAAGATCACACATCCCTCCCACGAATTGGATAAAGAATATATGGTAGTGGTAAATGGTGAGTTAAGTCAAGAAGAAATAAACAGATTTAAAAACGGCATTCAATTAGAGGAAGGTAAAACTTCACCAGCTGAGATCGAAAAGGTCAACCAGGATCCCAAAAACACTACCTATCAAGTAATTATCCATGAAGGCATGAATAGACAGATCAGGAGGATGTTTGATCGATTAGGATACGAAGTTGTTAGTTTAATTAGAGTCAGAATTGGCAATATTTCATTGGGCAGTTTAAAACCAGGCGAGCATCGAAAATTGAGTAGTAAAGAGCTACAAGATCTATTAAGGTTATTAAAATAACCTATGTAGTAAAAAATAAGGGGGAGTAATCACATGGAAACTTTAAAAGTTTCAGGTTCATCTGATCCAAAATCTGTAGCAGGTGCGATTGCTGCAGTAGTACGCGATGAAGGCAAAGTAGAGTTGCAGGCAATAGGAGCTGGAGCAATCAATCAGACAGTTAAGGCTATCGCAATTTCTAGAGGTTATGTTGCACCTTTAGGAATCGACTTAATTATGATACCTGAATTTATTGAAATAGATGTGGATGATGAGGTTAGAACTGCGATTAAGTTTACAGTTTCACCCAGAAGATCATAAAAAAATATATACTTTTTAATATCGACTCTGGGCCTATCCTTAGTATGGGATAGGTTTTTCTCTTGTAAATAAAGCAAACTTTGAGGTGAAGAAACTTGTTTTTAAAAAAGATCAAGATTAAAGGATTCAAATCCTTTGCAAATACAATTAATTTAAAATTCGATATCCCAATTACAGCCATTGTGGGACCGAATGGCAGTGGTAAAAGTAATATCGTAGATGCTGTCCGCTGGGTCCTGGGTGAACAGAGCGCCAAAAATTTACGCGGCTCTGAAATGGCGGATGTAATATTTGCCGGGAGTGAAAAACTACCACCCTCTTCTTCAGCAGAGGTTTCCCTCTTTTTAGATAATTCCGAGCGTATCTTAGATATTGAGACCGATGAGGTTAAGATTTCACGCGAGGTAACCAAAGATGGTTCCAGTGATTACTTAATCAATGACAGCAAATGCCGGTTAAAAGATGTTAATGAGCTGCTCATGGATACCGGTTTAGGTAATAACTCCTATTCCATTGTCAGCCAGGGTAAGATTACTCAGATTATTAACTC
>DATGCJ010000203.1:0-4946 GCA_035312025.1 Halanaerobiales bacterium
AAATATTCGGCCGAACCAGAGTATAATGTTTTCAAACATTATTTAGAATTACAGGATGAGTGGGAAAATATTTTAAACTTTGCTGATGATAATTTTCCTGAACTACAGGATATTTTCAAGGATACCCTGGTAGGTGAAACAAAAGAAAAAGTTGAGGTTAAAAAAGATATTAAGAGCTATCAAAATATAATCGACCTACCTATCTTTAAAACAGTATCTGAAGAAGAATTAGATGAGTTACTTAGTATCAGTCAATTTAAAAATTATGAGATAGGAGACAAAATTTTAGAGAGTGGAGATAGAGATGATGCCCTCTTTATAATGCAGGAAGGCAAAGTTAAAATTGTTAATAATAAAGAAGAAGAAAAAGAAATAAAATTAGCAGAACTGGAAAAAGGCGACTTTTTTGGCTTAACTTCTCTTATTGCCAGTAAAAGTGCAAATTATCTAGTAGATGTAGTCGCCCAGACTCCAGTAAAGCTAGTTAAGATTAATAGAGATGATATTTTTGACTTTTTCTCTGCCAATCATGAATCAAGCGTAAAACTATTATTATATTTCATGAAAAAATTAAATGAACAGTTAGAAGATCTAACAGAAATGTATACAGATGTACAACTTAAAGGTAGAGATATAAGCCAAATTATGGATGAATAAATATCTTACCTTCATAGTCACGCATCTGGACTGTTAAAGTGCCATTGTCACTTTCAGTGACTGAATCGCTAATAAGTTCAGTGTATTTACCTGATCTTTCTATTTTAAAGGTAACGTTTTGTGAAATATGACTGTTATTGATCACAATGTAGACTGTCTTATATTTGCACCTTCTTTTAAAGACTAAGACATTATTGGCCTCATCTTTAAGTACTATTCTAATATCTCCTTTGTAAAGGGGAGATATATTTTTTTTGATTTCAATTAATTTTTTATAATAATCTAAAAGATCATTGTTTTCAACCCTATCCCAGGGCATACATCTTCTATTATCAGGATCTTTACCACCTTTTAATCCTAATTCATCGCCGTAATATACCATAGGAATACCGGGAAAGGTCATCATAAATAAGACAGCTAATTTCAATTGTTTTTTACTTTCACAGTATTCATAAATCCTGGGGATATCGTGGCTTGATAAGAGATTTAAAAGTACATTACTCGTATCTTCCCGGTAGTGGTAATAGTTTTTTATGATGAGAGAAGTAAATTTTTCCACCCCAATTTCATTTGTACCAAAAAATTTCATGACTGCCCAGTTAAAGGGGTAGTTCATCACGGTATCGAACCTGTCACCCTTCAGCCATTTACGTGCACTGTGCCAGATCTCACCAATTAAAACCGCCTGTGGTTTAATCTTTTTGACTGTTTTTCTGAATTGGCGCCAAAATTCCATGTGAACCTCATCTGAAACATCCAGCCTCCAACCGTCGATATCAAGTTCTTCCATCCAGTATTTAACCACATTTAAAAGATAATCCTGTACTTTTTGATTACCTGTATTAAGTTTCGGCATCGATTTCACCTGGGTAGCAAATGTTACATAATTAATCGGTTTTTCAGTTTTAATGGGTAGTTCATCATAGAAAAACCAGTCTTTATATTTAGACTTTTCCCCGTATTTGATTAAGTCCTGAAAGGCAAAGAAGTTAATATCACAGTGATTAAAAACAGCATCTAAGATCACTTTTATATTCCGATCATGGGCCTTTTTTACTAACTCTTTGGCTTTTTGCAGATCCCCGAAGTTAGAGTCAATCTTATAGTAATCAGCAATATTGTATTTATGGTTGGAATCTGATTCGAAGATGGGAGTCAAATAGATGGCATTGATACCTAACTCCTTCAGATAGTCCAACTTCTCGATGATCCCGGCCAAATCTCCCCCAAAAAGGGAATAGTGGTCCGGTGGATCTCCCCAAGTCAGCTTCTGATCCGGGTCTAAATCAGGGTTTCCATTATTAAAGCGGTCCGGGAATATTTGATAGATAACTGCTTTTTCCAGCCATTCGGGTCTCGCAAACTTTTCAAAATCAGTGATAATAGGGTACTGGAAGAAGCCAGCTTCATGTCCGCGCGGCCTGTTTTCAAAAAAGCCTTTTTCATTATACCAGTATTTATTTCCCTGATAATCTTCTAAAAGAAAATGGTATCGAAAGCGCGGATCTTCTAAATGTATCTTCACACTATAATAATCATGTTTTTGATCACTGCCCACAACTTCCATCTCTTTACTATAAACAGGATCTTTATAGAAATCGAACTTGGGTCCATATATTATTTTAACTTTATTCAAATCATTTTTATCCGTAACCAATCTTACCCGTAAGGAATTATCATCAAGAGGATAGGATAGATTATCTATACTTTCATGGTAAACAGCTGCTTTATTCAAAGAGAACACCTCCTTATTTTATATATTAACCCTTGACAGCTCCACCGATCAGTCCATGTACAATATATTTTTGGACTAACATAAAGAGGACAACAATTGGGATTGCGCCCAAGAGAGCGGCAGCTGAAAATACTCCCCAGCGGTTGGCATACATGTCCGAGATGAAGAGGTGCAGTCCAACAGCCAGCGTATATTTTTCATTAGAGTTTAAAATGATACTGGCTAAAATATACTCCGAGTATGTGGCAATAAACTGTAAAACAAATAATACAGCCAGGATGGGCCGGGCTAATGGTAATATTATCTTGTAAAAGGCCTGGAACTTACTCGCCCCATCTATATAAGCCGCTTCTTCAAGAGAAGTTGGGATAGTATCTAAATAACCTTTCATTAACCAGGTATTAACCCCAATCGCCCCACCTAAATAGATAGTGATAATGGCAGGATGGGTATTAAGACCAAAGGCTGGTAGTACTTCCTGTATATTTAAAAATAATAGATAGATTGCAACCATGGCCAGCATTTGAGGGAATATTTGAATTAAAAGAATTACAAACAGTCCTTTTCTACGTCCCCTAAATTTAAATCTGGAAAATGGATAGGCCGCTAAGGCTGTCATGCTAACAGCAATCGTAGCTGTGATAAAAGATATCTTCACACTGTTCCACAGCCAGATAGGAAAGGGATGCTGTTCATTATTAAATAGGTATTTAAAGTTTTCAAAATTAGCATTTTGTGGGATTAATTCCTGATTAATTAATGTATTAGCAGGATTTAAGGCGGCTGATAATGTCCACACTAGTGGAAATAGGGCAAAAGCAATAACTATCCAGATTATTAAATGTTTTAGTAATTTTGTTTTCTTATCTTGACGTCTATACATTTTCCTTCACCTCCTCAAGAGCACCTGTATATTTAAAGTTGAACCAGGTAATTACAGCTGTAATCATAAATATAATAATACTTACAGCACTGGCCAGACCAAAGTCGGCTCCGCGACCACTTTCAAAGGACAGACGGTAGGTATAGGATATTAAGATATCTGTACCGCCGGCCGGGGTCTGAGCTCCCACTATCGGTGGTCCACCTTCATTGAAAAGGTAAATTACATTAAAATTATTAAAGTTAAAGGCAAAAGAAGATATTAAGAGTGGACCAATACTAACTAAGATCAGAGGCAATGTAATAGTTTTAAAACGCTGCCAGCCTGTAGCACCATCTATAGCGGCCGCCTCATACAAGTCATCCGAAATACTTTGTAAGGCCCCCAGACTAATTAACATCATATAGGGGAAACCCAGCCATAAATTAATAACAATGAGTGCAAATCTGGACCAAAAAATACTCTGTAACCAGGGTATTGTATTTAAGGATAAAGCTTCTAAAATTTGATTTACTACACCCACCTCGGTATTTAAAAGACCCCGCCAAATTAAGACAGAGATAAAGGCAGGTAAGGCATAAGGCAAGATCAGTATTACCCTGTATATCTTTCTAAACCTCAAAGTATCGTCATTTAACAATATAGCCATAAATAAGCCCAAGGCAAAGGTAGTAACTACACTTAAGATTGCCCATTCAAAGGTCCATAAAAATACTCTTAAGAAAGGTCCTTGTACCCTTTCATCGGTAAGTAATGTCAAATAGTTTTCCCAGCCTAAGAATGTTCTAAACCCTGGTAAAAGTTCTTCACCTTCATTTGAAACAAAGGCACCTTCTTGGGGGAAATATTCAACATTATTTTTTATATCTATAATTTTATCTTCACTTTCAACGTATTTATACTGCTGTCTATAAAGAGAAAAGGCATTAAGACTTTTCATTTTCAAGATATTGTCATTAAATTCTATTTCTAAGTTTTGCAGTGTTGATAAATTTTTCAATAGATCAGGTCTTGAGAGTTTTTGATAATTTACTATTTCATCAATAGTACCATCCCCATCAGGATCCTTCAACCGGGGATCACCGGCTGTTATTTCTTCAATTTGTTGGTCTATTGCCAGATATATATTACCCTGTTCATCATTTAAAAGTATTGCATATTTTTTCTGATCAGGTAGTTTAAAAGCTTCATAGTCAAAGTCCCGCGAATCATCCGGCAAATAATATCTGTTTTCCAATTGTTCAATTACCTGGTTTTTCGATAAAATATGTCCGGTTCCATAGTTGGTAAAGGAAACATAAACAGTATAAAAGATAGGATAAACCACAAGCAGTATCATAAAAAATGTACCGGGAAATATATATCTGAGAGGGTAAGCTCTTTTAGATAGATATATGAAGTTAATAACTGCTGTAACTATTATTAAGATCGTTAAAAAGATGTACTTATGTTCGGTAAATAAGATAGTGGCACTCCATACTGCTAGTGCATCTAATATACTCAAAAATATAATTTTTGCTAGATATAAATAATTATTTCTCCAGAAGCTCACAATTCGCCCTCCTTTTCTTTTCAATTATAAAAAAACTGGTGCCCCACATTGGACACCAGTTTTGTAATTACAATTGATCTATATATTATTGACTAGCTTCAATTGCTTTTTCGATTTGT
>DATGCJ010000204.1:0-5302 GCA_035312025.1 Halanaerobiales bacterium
CAATAAAATAGGAGTTTTTAATTAGATTTTGTATCTTGTTATCCACTTAGATCACCTTTGATATATTATTTTTTAGCCAGAAAGGTTGCCCGGTTGGCTCCTTTAGTAAACTCTTTCCTTTTCTCAAGATCTGAATATACCTTGATTATTTTAAAGCCTGTATCTATTAACCAATTTTTTACTTCTGGGGCTGAAACAGGGTGTTTTTGCTGGTTTAATCTTTTATTATCTTTTTTGCCATCTGGATAGTTGATCTCAACCTTACGCTCCGCTCTCCAGATTCTCTTATCCTTATTTATATAGGTTGTCTTATATGTTCCTTTAAATTCAATTCCATGCTGACAGATACCGTTTGGAAATATTTCTTTTTCCCTACCTATTTCACACCAGGACTCATCTAACTTGCCTTCCATGTTATCATTATCAATGAATAATAAACCGTCTTCTTTTAAAGAATTATAGGCTTTCTGGATAATCTTCACTTGCTGCTCGGGAGTTGCTAATTCAAAAAGACAGTTGCAGCCTAATATTAATAAATCAAAGTTTTCCGGCCATTTATATTCAAGTATATCAGCCTGGATTAGCTTTATATTGTCTTTAATTCTTTTTTCTTTATCCTTAATCTTCTTCTTTAGGCTATCAAGCATGTTAAAAGAAAGGTCCATACCGACAACTTGATAACCTTCTTCAGCTAAAGAGATTAGCAATCGACCATTCCCGCAGAAGGGTTCTAATATTCTCTCAATATTTTTATCCTTGATATAGTCTAAGATAAATTCTATATCATGGGTTTCAGTTTCAATTTGATCATAAATTTCAATAACATGTTCATTTACATCATATATTAAATTGGATTTGCTTTTAGACATTATAAGATCACCTATATTTAATTATTCTTGAAATGCGTGCTTCTCTTTTGTTTTAAATATATAAAATAAAGAAATTGCTAATCTAATAACTTGAACTAAAATATCAATAACTAATAATGCTGTATAATCCGGTACATAGGCAAACATTATTTTAAGATCTACTGCTAAACCCAGCATGTTTCTCAGGATAAAAGACAATCCGAGGGTTAAAAATAAAATTAATAGTAAGGATTTTATTGCTTCTTTTACCCAGCCCTTTTTATCTTTTGTTTTATGAAATAATTCTTTAGTATTCCATAAATCTTTCGCTGTTAATATTAAGAGCACTAAGGAAAATATCCGAATAACCCAAATAGAAGGGAAATAATTGAATGAGCTGTCCCCTAAGGCTGCTTTCAGCATATTACCATTGATTCTATTATACACATTAACAAAGTTATGGATAAGGTGATTTTTATTCATGATATAAAGATACCCACTATTTGTGGCCGGAATTACGGCCAGGTGTGAGCTAAAACCGGGCACTGCTCCACTGTGTTCAACTACCCTTTGACCATCAATTTTTCTTATATGCCAGCCCATCCCATAGGTGCTATTACCAGCGGTGGTTCTCATTATATCAATTGATTCTTTTGAAATTATACTTTTATCAGGATCAATTAAAAACTCCAAATATCTATACATGTCTTCTAAATTGGATAAAATATAGCCGGAAGGGATATCATAACGGGGCACAGACTGTTTAATACTTTTAGAAAAACCAAAAATATTGGTATATCCATAGACATCTTTGTCTCTAATAGTCTGAATATCAGCAGTAGTATTAATCATACCAATTGGTTTAAAAACATTTTCCTCCATATACTCAGCATATGAACTACCCGTAACTTCTTCTATTAATAAACCTAAAATATTGTAATGGTCATTAAGATAGTTAAATTCACCCCTATTCCTGCTGGCTCGCATATCTGCTAATTCTTTCACCCTCTCTTTAAGAGTAAAATCATAATCTGAACTGGGAATGCTATTTTTTCTCGCCAAACCTGTAGTCTGGTTTAATACATCTCTAACAGTAATTTCCTCAGATAACTTCGGGTCGGACACTTCAAAATATGTTATGTATTTTTTAACAGGCTCATCTAAACTAATAAGGTTATCTTCCACAAGCTGCATCACAGCTAAAGCTGTCAGTGACTTAGAAACTGAACCGATGAACATAGGGGTTTTGCTATTTAATTTATTACCCTGTCCGTTAACTCCCTTGGTATCATAATATACTTCTTTGTCATCCTTGATAATTCCAACTGCTATACCCGGTATTGCAATATCATCAATATGCCGGTCTATCATCGCATTAATTTGCTCTTTCTCAACTGCTTTTAAATTGCTGCTTTGTATAAATACTATTGCCATTATTATTACTAGTATTATAGTAAATTTATTATATTGAGTATATTTAATATTAATCTCCTCCTGAAAATTATATTAATCATATTAAAATAAAACCTTATCCAAAAATTATTTTTAGTCATTTAATTTAAAATTAAATTCTTTATATTTAGTTTTAAAGCTTTTTTCCATACCGTCTTTTGAAAAATAGTTATGAATTTCCTGTCCCCATTTAATATAATTGTCACTATAACAATTCTCTAAACTATCAATAATTTTATTGGCATAAATTTCTCCGAGCACATAATTTTGAATATAAACCGGGTCAATATATCTGAAAGAATCAAGTGTCCACATTTCCTTTTTATTAGGTTTCATGTTAAGTAAAGATTGGTATTTCAAAAATAATTCTTCAGCCTGATCAGGCTTCTTCCAGATTTCCATCTCAAACAAGAAACTAATACTACATCGGATGGTTTCTAAAAACTTTACCTCTTCAGATATCTTTTGTTCTTTTTTATTCATACACGATTTTATCCCGATATTTTCAAATATGATTGCAACTGCTTCATCATGAAAAGGATTATAAATATTATAAATCCCCTCACCATTGGCAGTGGCATAATTTATAGCATGTCCGCATTCATGAAAAAACACCCGTCCGGTCATGGGTGAAGTTATCGGTTTAGATAAAATCCTAATATCATCCGGAATCGAGATGTTAAAGGTCATACCTGATATCCCATCTTTTTTAGTTTTAAATGTGATGTCCTCACTATTAATATTTAAATCTAGTGTTTTTAACAAACAATTAAAGTGATAAGAGGACTCTTGTCTATCAATACTTCCTATATTCCTTAATCTCTCAAACCAATTTTCCCAGGTTAGATCATATTCATTTATTAAATCATTTGCTTTATTAATATTATCTTCTAAATGTTTTTTTATCATTTTTATAACAGTTTCTTTATGCAGTTCTTCATAATAAAAATTAAAATCTGGATAAGAATTAAAGCCCCAATTTCTTGCCTTTTTATTTCTCAATTTCATTAACTGAATTACATCTTCTTTTTTTCTTTTAGCAATTTTTATTTTATAATCAACAACATTTTTATCTAACTTATTATTATAATTTTCAGTATTATCCAGTTTATTCTTTAGAACAGCTATTTCTGGATCATTTTCTATCATTAATTTATAATATAGACGCTCAAAATGTTCCTTTTTTCGTCCCTGAAAATAGTCTCGGGGATCAATATTTTTTAAAAGATTATATATAGATTGATCAACTTCATTTAACTCTCTATCTTGGCCTAAAGCATAATTATCCCAAAGAAATAATTTTTGTTTTCCTAATAATTGAACTAACTTTTTTTCAAGCTCTTTCTCTTCCATTAAAATCTCCTCATTATCTATCATATTAAAACAGCATTATATTAAATAAAATATAAATATCTATTAAAATATTATATCTTTAAGTGCTAACAAACTTTCAATATTATAATCGCTTTCCTCATATTTGCTGCCCGTTGGGTTAAAATAGCAGGCAGTAATACCTGCATTATGGGCAGCATCAACATCTATTTCCCTGTCTCCTACCGCTAAAGTATTTTCTCTGGTTAAGTTATACTTATCGATTAGATACAGAAAAGCAGCTGGATCCGGCTTACGGGGAAATTCATCATCCCTGGAAATCAATTCTTTAAAATATTCCCTCATATTATTTTTTTCTAATAGTCTTTTCAATGTCATTTCACCCCGATGGGTAACTAATAAGTTTAGTCCTCCCCTTTCATTAACCAATTCACAGATCTCTTTAGCTCCTTTAAAAGGAGGTTCTTCAATCGGGGCTCCATTGCTCATATATTCCGCGTGAAAGGATTCAATTAATGACTCCTTATCGGTGTTTATATCCTCAGATAAATTTTCAGCACAGAATTTGAGGGAAAACTTGCTCCACTCCAGGACCTTTTCATATTGAAAATCTTTTTCATATTTTTCTTTCATTATTTTTAAAAAAGTATGAGCTACACCGGGATATGTATTAAATAATGTACCATCAAAATCCCAAATAATATGTTTATACATATAATAGACCCTCACTTATATAAGTTTTTGTAGAACTTTTTCATGGTTTTCTTCGACAGTAACTTCCGCATATGCACCATTAATAAATGTTAACTGCGGTGGTTTATGACCTAAATCTACATCATAGACTATAGGTATATCTAATTCATTTTTAATTGATGACAAGGCATCAACACAGGTATATCCTTTAAGAGCATTATAACCTGCAACACGTCCGTATAAAAGGCCATTACAGTTTTCGAACCAATCGTTCATCTGCATCTGCCAGAGGGTTCTCCTAACATCGGTTGAATCCATCTCACAGTTTTCAAAATACCAGATGAAACCATCTTCTTTATATTGATTAATAAATTCCCTCACCTTATCATAAGGAGTTCCGATAAGTTTACAGATTACATCGAAATTGCCCCCGATCAGACGCCCCTTAAACTGTGCTTGAGTATCTTCTCCCAGGATTTTCCAATCTACTTTTTCTGTCAAATTATAGGGCGGGAAAGTATCCTCAGTTACTTCCGACCATTCCTCTTGATAATATTCTAAACTTTCCTGTACAAATGAAGCTCCCTTCTCTTTCTGCAATATCTTTAAACTCTCTAAAACTGATTCATCCACCGGATTATTTCCAAAGTCTAAAAAGTTAGGTCCATGGGCAGTTGCTAAATTTGCCTTTAAAGTAAGAGTAAATAGAAGGGTACTTGTGTCAGAAAAACCTAAAATCCATTTTGGCTCAGTCTCTTTTAACTTTTTAAAATCCAAGTGAGGTAGCATTTCCATCAAGAACTCTCCACCCCAGGGCGGTATTATAGCCCTTACTTCCTTATTAAAATAAAGTTCATTGAATTCTTTGGCTCTTACCTCGGGAGGAGCACTTACTAAGTTATCATTATTCTTTCTGACTGATTCCGTCTCAATTACATTCAATCCCAGTTCCTTAAACTTATTAATAGCACTATCTA
>DATGCJ010000205.1:0-3106 GCA_035312025.1 Halanaerobiales bacterium
AGCATTTTCTCAAAAAGAATTAGATCAGTTTAAAGAAAATATTAAATTACAGCATAAGTTTGATATTCCGTCCCGCCTGTTAACTGTTAAAGAAGCGAAAGAAATTGTACCACAGTTAAATACAACCGGTGTAAGCGGGGCTGCCTTCTGTCCGACCGATGGACATGCTAATCCCTTTCGGGTTAATCAGGCTTATGTAGAAGCTGCCGAAAGAAAAGGGGTAGAATTTTATACTTATACCAAAGCAGAAGATATCGTAGTTAAAAACGGCCGGATTAAAAAAGTGGTTACCGATAAAGGGGATATTGAAACAAACCGGGTTGTTAATGCAGCCGGTGGCTTTTCCAAAGAAGTCGGCAAGATGGCGGGCATTGATATTCCTACCAAATCTGAAAGACATGAGATTTTGGTAACCGAACAGGTCAATTCGATCTTAAAACCGATGGTCATGTCCTTTTCATATAATATATACTGTCAGCAGACCCCGGATGGTAGTTTTGTGATGGGTTATGGAGATCCTGATGAACCGGCCAGTCATAATATCAGAGCCAGCTGGCAGTTTTTAGAGGAGATGTCGCGGAAAGCAACCTATTTACTGCCTTTTTTAAAGGATATTAGGGTTATCAGGCAGTGGGCCGGACTATATAACGTGACACCGGATGCGCAACCGATTTTAGATGAATCAGATGAGGTCCCAGGTTACTTCATGGCAGTCGGATTCAGCGGACACGGCTTTATGATTGCACCGATGACAGGGATTTTGATGGCAGAAATGATTACTGGTGAGAAGTTAAGTATCGATATTGAACTTGATCTAAAAAGATTTGATCACGGACGATTAATATTAGAACCGTCAGTTGTTTAAAATTATTAGGAGGGATTTAAGTTGAGTGCAAATGATATTTTTAGTCTAAAAAGACCTACCAATGAACCAATTTTAAGTTATGAACCAGGTAGTGAAGAAAAGATTGAACTAAAAACTAAACTAAAAGAGCTAAAAAATAATCCAGTTGAAATACCTCTCATTATTAATGGTAAAGAAGTAAAAACGGGGAAGACAAAGGAAATTAGGGCTCCCCATAACCATGATATAGTATTAGGTAAGTATCACATGGCAGGCAAAGAAGAAGTTAATCAGGCCATAGTGGCTTCTTTAGAGGCTAAAAAAGAATGGGAGAATACTTCCTGGGAAAAAAGAGCTTCCATCTTTTTAAAAGCAGCTTCTTTATTGGCCGGTCCCAAAAGAGCAGAGGTAAATGCGGCCACTATGCTCTGTCAGAGCAAAAATGTTTTCCAGGCCGAGATAGACTCAGCCTGTGAGTTAATTGATTTTTTACGCTTTAATTCATATTTTATGTCCGAAATCTATCAAAACCAACCCAGTTCTACGGATAATATTTTAAACAGGATGGAATATAGACCATTAGAAGGGTTTATCTTTGCAGTACCACCCTTTAACTTTACATCTATCGGTGGTAATTTGCCGACCGCACCTGCCCTAATGGGTAATACTGTTTTATGGAAGCCGGCTTCAACCGCCGTCTATTCTAACTACTTCTTTATGAAGTTACTAATGAGGGCAGGACTACCGGCCGGAGTAATTAACTTTATTCCCGGTAAAGGATCTGAAATTGGCCCACTGGTTACTGAACGACCTGAATTAGCCGGTATTCACTTTACAGGTTCAGTTAATACTTTAAACCAGATGTACAAAGAAGTGGGCTCTAATGTAGAGAAATATGATACCTATCCCAGAATTGTCGGTGAAACCGGTGGTAAAGACTTCATCTTTGCCCACCATTCGGCCGACAAGGATGAATTAATTACCGCACTTGTCAGGGGTGCCTTCGAATATCAGGGACAGAAATGTTCAGCTGCTTCCCGCTCCTATATACCCAATAACCTCTGGTCTGAACTTAAAGAGGAGTTAATCGAACAGACCGAAGGTTTAAAGATGGGACCAGTTGATGACTTCACTAACTTCATTAATGCCGTCATCGATGAAGCGGCCTTTGATAAGATCTCCGGCTATATCGACTATGCTAAAAAAGCTGATGATGCGGAAGTTATTGCCGGAGGCGGTTATGATAAATCGGATGGCTACTATATAGAACCAACTATTATCTTAACTGACAATCCGAAATTTAAAACCATGCGGGAAGAAATCTTTGGCCCGGTTTTAACCATCTATGTATATAATAAGGGGGACTTTACAGAGACCCTTAAGCTTTGTGATGAGACTTCTCCTTATGGATTAACCGGTAGTATCTTTGCCAAGGACCGAAAAGCAGTCGAAACTGCAGAAAAAGTACTAAAACATGCCGCCGGTAACTTCTATATTAATGATAAACCGACCGGAGCTGTTGTTGGTCAACAGCCGTTTGGTGGAGCCAGAAAATCAGGAACAAATGATAAGGCGGGCAGTCAGTGGAATTTAATGAGATGGGTCTCTCCACGGGCTATTAAAGAGAACTTAAATCCACCAACCGATTATTCCTATCCATTTATGAAAGAAGAATAAGGCTTTAAATACTGAATATTCAGGGGTGAGAACATTTCGCTCCTGAATATTTTTTTGACCAAATTAAAGGTTTTTAAAATTTGATATTGAAATAATGATTTGGTTGATGTATTATTCAACTATAAGTTTATACATAAGTTAATAAAGATAATAATACCAATAATTTAAGGAGCTGATTTAATGCCGAACCAAGGTAAGGTTAAAATCACTCATCCGGAACGTTGTAAGGGATGTGAAATCTGTGTTATGTATTGTCCCACAGATGTACTGGAAGTTAAGAAAGGACAAATAACCATTACCGATATTGATAGTTGTGTTGGCTGTTATAATTGTGAACTAAGTTGTCCAGACTTCGTACTAGAGGTGGTGGAAGAAGATGAAAAATAAACCAAAATTATTACAGGGAGATGAAGCAGTAGTAGAGGGAGCAATCGCGGCGGGAGCCAGATTTTTTGCCGGTTATCCGATCACACCTGCCTCGGAAATCGCAGAGGGTTTAGCTGAAAAGCTACCCGTAAACGGCGGCAAGTTTATTCAAATGGAAGATGAACTGGCCAGTATGGCCTGTGTGATAGGTGCTTCTTT
>DATGCJ010000206.1:0-4818 GCA_035312025.1 Halanaerobiales bacterium
AATAAGGGTAATGAGTACAACCTAAAATCAAAGTATCTATCCCCTTTTCTCTTAAAGGGTCTAAATATTTATGAATTACCTTTTTAGTTTCAGCTCCTTTAAAATGGCCTTCTTCAGCTAAATTAACAAAAGGTGGGCAGGCTTTAGCATGAATTTCAAAGTTATTACTTTCTTTTTTTAACTCTTCCTGATAAGCCCTGCTTTTTATAGTCCCTTTGGTACCTATAACTCCTATCTTATTATTCTTGGTAGCTTCTTTGACCGACTTAGCTACCCCATCAATAGTACCAAATAGCGGTAGCTTAACAGTTCTTCTAGTTTCTTTTAGTAACATAGAAGTAGCTGTATTACAGGCCAGGATTATTGTTTTTACATTTCTTGTTTTGAAGTACTCAATTATCCTATATACATATTTTCTAACATCTTCTTTTGGTTTGGGTCCATAGGGAAGATGTAAAGTATCACCAAAATAAATGATCTTTTCTGCCTTCATAGTATTCATTACTTCGCGCGCTACGGTTAAACCACCTACGCCTGAATCTAACATACCAATTGCTTGTTTTGTATCTTCCATTTTTTTCACTCCTGATAGATTAATTACATGATTTTATTTTACAATTTCCTGGTTCGGGGCCAGCGGTACACTGAGATCCATGTGTCCTACCAGGGTCTCGACCTCTTCTCCTTCTATTAAAAATTTAACCTGTTTAACTCCCTTAAATTGGGCCAGTGTGTGAACAATCGAGTAAACTGTTAGGCGTTCTCCCGCTGAACCACCCCAGTGGTTCTTCACAATTTCTTCACTAAAATCAACTCGTATTGTATCATTCTTCTTGGATATATTCAAAACTTTAACCCCTTCGGGTATAGTTTTGGCTAAATCAGAATCAGTAGGACCTGTAATAAGGGCATTGACAGCTTCCTTATAAAGGTTTCTACCTTTAATGGTTCTTTCTTCAGTTTCAAGATACATCGCATCTGTTGTGGCAAAATAAAGATTGACAGTTTTTTCTTTCACTATAAGATTTGTTCTATCAATGAAATAGTATACTGCAAATATTACGAGAACAAATATGATAAGTAATAATATGAGTTTGAATAGTTTATTTTTCATTGACTTCCACCTCAATCCTTAAACTTTTCGAAGTAGTCGAATATGCCCTGGCTGATTGCAACGGCAGCCTCTGTTAAGAACCCATCTACTTGCAGCAGTTTTTCTTCCCTTGGATTAGATAAAAAGGCTACTTCTACTAAAACTGCAGGCATCTCCGTATATTTTACAACATAAAGATGTTCTTTTTTAACTCCCCTATCAACTAACTCCAGTCTATCTATAAGCTGCTTCTGTATATTTTCAGCTAAGAGCAGACTGTCTCCCGTCTTATTAGGGGCAATAAAGGTCTCGGTTCCATTGGAAGTATTCTTACTTGAGGAGTTATTATGAACACTTATAAATATTCTAGCCCCATTATTATTAGCTATTTTGACTCTTTTATTTAAGGATATAAAGGTGTCATCTTTTCTGGTTAACATTACTTTGAAACCGTGGCTTTTAAGAATACTTTCTAATCTCTCTACTATTTTTAAGTTGACTTCTTTTTCCTGTAAGTTACTGCCGACAGCCCCGGGGTCAAAACCACCGTGGCCGGCATCTAATACGATCAAGTTATTTTCACTCTGTATTTCGGACTTGGCTAAGGCTATATTTATTTTATTATCTGGATTTTCAGATACTACATTATGGTTAAAGTACTTGCTCAATTCAAATACTACCCTTGTTACAGTTTCATCATCCAATTCAAATCTTCCCATTCTCATTTCTTTTATAATACCGACCGGTTTTGGTAGTTTGACTTCATCCGGTGTAATTTCTTTTCCGCTAATATCAACAACTAATCGATGTGGGTAAGAAAACTTTTTAACCTCATAATTAACCTTACCACTTACATTGATATTTATATTGGTATACATGTTTTGATCTAGAAGTTCAATATCATCAAATTTATTAGCAAAACTTATCCGATGAATATAAATGTTTTTACTATACTGTTCCTGTTCATGTTCATAAGCTGTCATCTCGCTTAAATCAGCTACAATCCTAACGATTTGACTATCAAATCTACCCACTCTTACTTTTTTAACGATATTTTCTTTAACCTTTATCTCATCTGCCATGTTATCTTCCCGGTAGGTATTAAAGAGGTTAACTACCAGGCGTGACGGATTTTGTAAAGTAAATAAATCCGGTTCAATCGGGGCATCAGTTTTAAACATAATTTGATGGTCCTTATAAGCTAGGTCAAAGACCCTTGCTCTTTGAGCAGGTTTTAAGACTATTTTTTCACTATCATCCTGATTTACAATATTAAGGTACTTCTTTTCTTTTAAATCCAGTACAACACGTAAAATAGTAGGTTCAAACTGGAACTGACTGACCCTTACATCTTTAATCCATTTATTTTCAGCAAGGTTCTTTTCGAATTCACTTAATAATACTCCCGGTATATCAAGCACCATTCTTCTAGGCTCTTCTAAAAAAGAAACTTCCGGTTTATTTATATCACCATTTGTTTTAATTTCTAAGGTATTATCTTGTTTCCAGTTGATGGAAGCGATCTGGGGCATGAACTGGATTAAAAGATTACCGTTTTCTTCACTGATCACTTCATCAGAATTAATAGGTAAAGGATACTTACTGGTTAGTACAATCTGTAAAGTAGCTTGATTTTCTATCCGGCGGCTTTTAAGGTAATAATTTTTATCGGAAATTTTATCCCTGAAATTAGATTCTAAGGCTGCTTTTTCAATTTCAACTATTAATTTTTTAGGATCATCTGTTAAACGCAGTCTATAGGGGGCAATATTATCCATCTTTAAAATCAAAGACTGACGGTTTGGCCCCCAGACAATCTCTTTTAAATGAGATTCTGGTTTAAACAGGTAATAGGAATTACTTATCCGTTCATGTTCAATTAAAAATCCAAAGACATCCATGATATTAGTAAAAGGAATATATGTATAGTTATCCTTGATTACCATCGGTGACTCCGTTCTTATCGTCCGGCTGTTGATCTGAATATAGGGGCTTTCAACCATCATCTTCACTGTTTTGCCATTTTTGGTTATGGAAAGGGTATTAATAGACCCCAACCATTTTAATTTTGCCCCGATACTCTGGGCCAGAGCTTTTGACCTTACCAAGATTGCTCCATTGCTTTTTACGGGATCAAGTTGGGCTGTTTTATTTTCACCATTTATGTATATTTTGGGCATATCGGCTGATAATACAGCCTGACTGCCCAAAATTAAGATTAAAAGCAAGAATATTACTGTGTATTTTTTCAAGTTCATTGATAACATCCTCCGGCCTTAAGATTGTTGTTAAATAAACATTCTTACTACTAATATTCAACGTTATTAACTTATTTCCTGCCGTTTTGATTAAAAATGGCAATTTATATAAAAAAAGGACTTTCCGTAAGCCCTTTAATAATAATCCACTGTATGGTTATATAAATAGACTCCCGGAAAATCCTCAATAAAACTTATTATTTTATTTATGACCTTATCAAGATAGCGCCGGTCACTAGTTACTGTCACGAGACCTAAAGTAGCATTTTTCCAGAGATCCTTATTATCTACCTCGGCCACCGCCACATTGAACTTGTTTTTACACTTATCAGTAAGGCTTTTGATAATACTCCTTTTGTCTTTTAAAGACTGAGCCATCGGAATCTGTAATTCAACAGTAATTACTCCTACAAACATATTATCACCTTCTTAAGAGACCGTTAAAGAAAACCTCCTTGACACTTCTATCTATATTCTCAATTGGGAATTCAGAAGAGAACAATGCCCAGTGAGAAGAAGCAACACTTAAAAGCCCGAATAAGCCTGAACCAATTGTTTCTGTATCTATGTCTTTAAATAGACCTTCTTTTTTACCCTCTTTTATAATATCTTCAAAAATAGTTATGTAATCTTCTTTTAATTTTAAAATTTGATCTTCTAAACCCTCTCTGTAACTCCACATTTCCCTTAAATAAAATACAAAATAGTCGTGGTTATCTCCAAAGTACTGGAGATGAGAATCAATGGCCGTCTCCATCTTATCTTTAGGAGACATTCCTTCTTTAATACTATCCTTTACATAATTAATTAGCTTTACTGTCCCGTAGTCTAATAAAAAATTCAAGAGATATTCTTTACTTTCAAAGTAATTGTAAAAGGTGCCTTTACCAACTCCCGTTTCTCGGGCAATTTCTTCAACAGTAGTTTGATTAAAACTCTTTTTAGAAAACAGGTTAATTGCAGCTACACATATCCTACTCTTTTTGTCTTCAAGATCATCAAAAAGTTCATATTTTCTTGTCATAATAACCCCTTCTCTTTTCAAAATTCAATTTAATAGTATCAGACCACCACTACAATGTCAAAGAAGTGAGGTCCCACAGATAATATTAATTTTACTATCATTTAGACTAATTATATTATATAATATTTTTAAAATATTTTCTTATTTGATATTATAAAGAAAAGCCAAAGGAGTCAACTTCTCCCACCTAATCAGAAACAAGATTAGGAAGGAACTTGTTAAATAACAAACTGCACTCAGTACAGTCTTTAACAAGATTTACACCGGCTCTATCTCACAAGTGGTTGATTCAAGAAAGAGCCAGTTGAAGGGCAGCGACTAAAAACCCTATCCCTACTGTAAAAACAATAGGGGCTACAGGTTACCCTGTATGCTATCATTGGATAGCTCTTTTAGCAATATTGACACTTGCATTATAATCAGCATTTTGTAGATGATGATTG
>DATGCJ010000207.1:0-2630 GCA_035312025.1 Halanaerobiales bacterium
TTACTGCTGGATGGAGAAGAAGATAGAATGGTAAGCTTTGATGGTAAAAATGTAATAGATGTTGATTTAAACAAAGCATTAACTAAAGAAAAAAATATAGATATGGATATATATAACTTGGCCAGAATATTATCATTATAGGGTAGTGTAAAAAGTTCTATGAAAAAGAGCTCAAATTAGAGGGAAAAAACAAATTACAGGAATAATTTTCATTAGATGAAGTCAGCGCCCTTGACAAACACCAGATAAAATGGTTTTTAAAGTCAACGAGGGCGACGAAAACAGATATAAAGGCATGACAAAACAGCCGACCCTCGCAAATTCAATTTTACCATTTTACTGGTTTGATTTGTAAAGGGTTCGCTTCGCCGCTTTAAATACTCGGGCTCAAAAACAGATATAGAGGCAAACTAAGAAGCTTGCAGCCCTTCAATATATTCCTGAGCTAGGCCAATCAAGGTAATCCATTTACCCGGCATATTAGAGATATTCTTGAGTTCAGGAATAATAACCGGTACTCTTTTATCCTCTAAAGCAGAATGAGGTCTAAGAAAGTTGAAGTAAGCAACAAAAAGTATTGTAAAGGCTTCTGAGCCAGCAGAAGATTTAAAACCATAAGTGGTTTTGTATTCGCGTTTAAAGGTTCTGTTTAAACGCTCAATGATTTGTTTAAGAGGGCGATATTCTCTAGAGACTTCATCATTATTGGTAAGTCCAATGACTTGTTTTAAGTCAAAATGGATTCCATGTTGATAAAAGACGTGCTGGGCAAGACGGTAGATAGGATTTCCGTCAACAACAAAGGTAAGATCTTCTGGTAGTTGTCCGATTTTTTTAAGAGTATCGTCGAGAGCTCTAACAGCAGCTTCGGTATCTCTATCGGGTGAGATCCGATAAGAGAGGATAATCTTTTTAAGTGCATCAAAGAAGAAAAAAAGATACTGCCATTTACCATTGACGCGAAGATAAGTTTCATCTCCACAAAAGGAATTAGAGAGTTTGTAAGGATAATTATCGACATAGGGTTTAATGTATTTACTGACGGCATCAGCATAGTTTAGGACCGTTTGATGTGAGATGTCCACTCCATGAATATCCTTCATGATAGCGGCGGTATTGCGAGAAGAGAGTCCGTAGTTAGTATAGTAAGTGAGTACTAAACCGAGAACCTGATGAGAGGAATGAATTTTTGTTATATCGACCTTAGGTATAACAGTTGACTCTTTGCTTAAGGGTTTAAAGTCAAAGGTAAATTCACGATAGATATAATGCAGTTTAAAAGCATAAGGATTTTGAGCAAAAAGTTTTCTTTCCTTTTTAGTCATGACAGCTAAGTTATACTGATAAAAAGAGCAGAAGTCGTTTTTACACTTATGAATGATAAACTGTTTACGCACTTTAATTTTTTCGAGTGATTTCCCACAGTGTGGACATTTAAAAGATATTGATTTTTGATAAACTTGTCCTTTAATAAAAGGGAAATCACAGATCTTACAGAGATACTGACCTTTGCCACCGTTATTATCATAGATATAGACATGAGGAGCTTGACAGCGGGGACAGGAGATATTATGAGGTACTTTGTGTTTGGGATTTCTCCTTTTAATAGGTTTAAGCACTTTACCGTGTTTAGTTTTATATTCAGCTAAGAGCTGGTTATGGTCCAACTTTTCGAAGACTTCAATGATAGGCAGTTCATCAATCTGGAGATACTGATATTGCTTACTGATGGGTGTATCGACTTTAGGTGTAATATTCTTGCCGGTTAAAAGGACAAATAAATAAAGAATAATTTTTTCCTGTAATTTGATATAGGCGAGCAGCCAGATAATAATTTGAGACATAATTCTTGCCACCTTTCTATTTTTTGTTTTATTGATAGATACATTTTACCCAAAAAACAAGGGGGTGGCAAGGTTTTAAACCAAGATCCTTGTTTTGACAGGGTTTTGGACTATATTAGTTAGAAAACTTTTGACAATACGTCAAAAAAGGAGAGGAGGGAATAATGATATTAGCACCTTATAAGTATACTAAGGAAGTCATTGAAACGGAAAAAAAAATTCTTGAGGGTGAGATGGTTGAAAAGGAAGTAATTAAGGAAAAGGAGTTCATAAACTTCAGGCCGGTCTATGTATTTGATATTTCACAGACAGAAGGAGAGCCTGTTCCTGATTGGAAAATTGAAGTTGAAGATTCTAATCGAAAAATTTTAAATCCCCTTGTCAGTTATGCAAAGGGGGAAGATATTAGGGTTGAGTTCAAAAGGCTCAGAGAAGGCTTAAAAGGCTACTCAGAGGGAGGAAAAATAGTTCTCGGGGAAAGACTTAATAATACTGAAAAAGCGGTTACATTGTGCCATGAGATAGCTCATGAGAAGCTTCATAATGACAGTCGTGACAACGATAAGCTTACGAAAGAAATAGTAGAGATGGAAGCTGAGGCAGTTTCCTTTCTCGTGTCAGATTATTTTAATATTGACAATCCCTCCGGGAAATATCTGGCTCTTTATAAGAAAAGCTATGATCTAATGGAAAGCTTTAAACGGATTAACAGAACCAGTACGGAGATCATTGATTTTATCAAGGGATAAATAATTTATCATAAATTTTTGAATGTAATTAATAATA
>DATGCJ010000208.1:0-10849 GCA_035312025.1 Halanaerobiales bacterium
TATTGATGTATATGATGAAATAGATAATTATTATAATAACTCAGATGAATACGTTAAATACTGTTCTCACCTGCCGGAAGAAGAACTAATTGATGACACCTTATTACCCGAACTAAAAAATCAAAAAGAAACCTATCCCTCGTTAAGAATGACCCACTGTTTGGAAACTCTTAATCGAAAAAAGATTGTTAATCATAAGTATCACAAATCAACTGTAGAATTATTTGATGATTTTAATTTACTGGATAAAAATACTGTACTCTTCCACTGTACCCATGTCAATAATGATGATATCGAATTAATAGCTGATCGTCAGGCCTCGATAGTCTACTGTCCCGTTTCTAACTATTGGAGTGGGGCCGGTTATGCGCCCGTAGAAAAGTTCCTACAGGAAGATATTAATATTTTACTGGGCACCGATTTCTTGTTAACTGATCTCTGGGAAGTAATGAGAAACGCCTATTATTACCTTAAAACTCACACTGAACCCGAGAGATATACGGCCAAAGATATATTCAAAATGGTGACTGTAAATGCCCATCGGGTAATAGCGCCGGAGATGAAAATAGGTAAAATAGATATTGATTATAAAGCTGACCTGCAGTTTATCAATAAGAATGATACCCAGATTTGGCCTCTTTTAAATAAAAATGGATTTTCAAATATTTTACATAACCTGCTAATGCACGGTAATGCAAGCATGGTTGAAAATCTAATGATTGACGGCAAGTGGGTGCTCAAAGATAATAAAATTATACCTTTCGATGAGAACTTTATACTTATCAGATACAGACATATCCTGCAAAAACTGTATGGTTTTTAGACCATTAATATAGAGGAGGAAGCGAAATTGACTGATTTTAAGCAGATATTAGTTTTGGACAATGAGATCGAAGCAAATATTATGGAAGATATATTAAAAGACCGTGATATACCCCACATTATCCAATCCTATCATGTACCTGGATATGATGGGGTTTTTCAATTTCATATGGGATGGGGTCACATTGAGTCAGCCGAAAAATACAGGGAAGAAATTATTGAAATCTATAATGACATAAAGGAAGAGGCGGCGAAAAAGGCGCGCGAAAATTTTGAAGAAGAAGGAGGTAAAAATGAAAAAGATTAGAAAGATCTCTGAAAAAAGGGCCCGGAAAGCAGGTCAACCACCAGGTGTTTTAAAATATTTAGAGGAAGAGCCACAAGAAGAAATAAAGATTTCTTATATAGATTATGATAAAGACAGTTACCAGGAAGAAGAGATAACAGAGATATCTGAATTAAAAAAGTTAAAGGAGAGTGAGACAGTCTCCTGGCTTAATATTATTGGCCTGTCCGATGTGGAAAAAATTGAAAAATTATGTAATGTATTTAATATACATCCCCTAGTCCAAGAGGATATAATACATGTACACCAGCGACCAAAGATGGAAGAACACAAGGATTCATTATATATTGTATTAAAGATGTTAAACTATAATGAAAGTGAAGAAGATATTGAGGTAGAACAGGTAAGTATAGTCGTTGGCGATAATTATGTAATCACTTTCCAGGAGAGGGCAGGTGATGTATTCGACCCGATTAGAAAAAGATTAAAAAATGAAAAGGGCAGGATCAGAACGATGCAGGCTGATTATCTTGCCTATACTTTGATAGATGTGATAGTTGATAACTATTTCATAATTTTAGAAAAGATTGGGGATAAAATAGAGATTATTGAAGAGGAGCTTGTCAATCAACCTTCCGATGATACCTTACAAAAGATATATAAATATAAAAACGAGATGATTTTTTTACGTAAATCGGTCTGGCCGTTAAGAGAAGTAATTAACGGCTTAGAAAAAAGTGATACGAAGTTTATAAACTCTTCTGTGAAACTCTATCTCAGAGATGTATATGACCATACCATACAGGTAATTGAAACAGTGGAAACAATACGGGATATGCTGGGTGGAATGCTCGATATTTACCTATCGAGTATCAGCAATAAGATGAACGAAGTAATGAAGGTATTAACAATTATTGCCACCATATTTATTCCACTTACTTTTATCGCCGGTATATATGGAATGAACTTTGAGTATATACCGGAATTAACCTGGCAGAACGGCTATTTTGTAGTCTTAATTGTGATGGCTGTGATTGCTGCCTATATGGTATATTATTTCAAAAAGAAAAAATGGCTTTGATTATATCCCCCAAACCATAATCGTGTTTGGGGCTTATTATTTTAAAAAGTTAATATAATCTTAATATTTAAATAAGTAAAACTAAAGTTTTTTCCAATATAATAAATAAATAGCATTATCACATAATTTCACATAATCATGTGATAATTATTTGATAATTTTTAAATAAAATTAAAATTAAGAGAATAGGTAGGAGGTATATTCACCATGAAAAAGAGATTGACCATTACTTTTTTAGTATTAATTACAGTTATGTTAGTTACTCCTTCAGTATTGGCGGACAGTATGGAGATTAATTTAGAGAAGGCCTATGAAATGACATTACAGGACAATACTTCTCTAAAAATAGCTCAGAAAGATTTAGAAAACAAAGAGGTTCAATATGAAAAAAGCAAAGCACAAAACTTATTGAACCAGTCCAACTACAGTGAACTTCAGGCAGAATACAATCTTATAGCTGCCAAAAAAAGTTATATAGATACTGCTAACAATTTATTAAAATCAACCCTTCAGCAGTATACAAATATCCTATTAAAAAAGCAGAATATAGCTGTTTTAGACAAACAGATTAAATTAAATGAAAATTTATTAAGTGAGGTCAAAGCCCAGTATGAAGTAGGTGAAAAAAGCCAACTTGATATCTTAGATCAACAGATTGAGCTTAATGACCTTATTCAGTCCAGAGAACAGGCCAAAAATGAATATGAACAGTTAAAAACTGAATTTAAAGTTCAGCTCGGCATAGATAGAGGTACCGAAATTACCCTGGTTGAATTAACGGAGCCAAAGTATTTAAATTTAAGTGAAGAGGA
The DNA here is from genome assembly GCA_035312025.1 of Halanaerobiales bacterium. GTDB lineage: Bacteria > Bacillota > Halanaerobiia > Halanaerobiales > M55B127 > M55B127. The sequence continues at coordinate 3,002 of DATGCJ010000208.1, forward strand.
AATATATAATCAGGCTTTAAATAACAGCTGGGAACTTCGGATGAACAACTTAAATTTAGAACTGGCTGAAATAGACTTAAAGAAAAAAGAAGTAGTATCCACATCAGAAATGGATAAAAGTATATCTGAAAATAATGTAGATATTGCTGAACTACAGATAGAAAAACAACGAGAGAGTCTTAGCAACCAGGCCCGCGATTTCAATAACCAGCTTAATAATATTAAAAGTAATATCATGATCTCAAAAGATAAAATAAAAAAGGCCAATGAGACCTATAATATTTTAGAGGAACAGTACAAATCAGGTCTAATAACCCAAAATGACTTAAGTGAAGGCGAAATTTCGGTTCTTCAGTCTGAATACCAGCTCTATAACGCTTACATGAGCTACTATATTCAAAAATTAAATGTAAATAAGTTCATGAACCCAGGAGCCGGGGTGTTAGCAGATGAGAATTAAAAACTTCAAAATAGTCCTGATAATTAGTATATTTGTACTACTTTTTTCCTCGCTCACTATCCAGGCAGCCGAATATAATCTAAAAGAACTCATCAAAACAGGCCTAAATAATAATATAGAGATACAAAAACTGGAAAACGAACTAGAAACTCTGCAAAGAAATATGAAACTGACCAAAGCCCGCAGTGACTGGCAGGCTAATTTAAGTTTGAATAAAGAATTAATAGAAGATGATTCAATCACCGTTACAAGAAGCAATAATGAACAGGTAAATCTTTCACTCAACAAAAACTTTGCCCAGGATAGAGTAACGGTTAGCCCCAATGCATACTATAATTTTGACGGTTCAGAAGTGATCTATGGCTTAAACATGAATATAGATCTTTATCCTAATCTACCTTCCGAAAGCTTTAAAACCCTGCTCAATTTAAATAACCAGCTTAATCAAAAACAAAAAGAGCTGTTTAACAAACAGGCCGAGTTAGCAAAAAGCTGGATAGACAAGTATTTACAGCTTGTTAGATTAGATGAGAATATTGATGTATTAGAAGAAAGGTTATCGATCACTGAAGATAGCTACCAAGAAATTCAAAAACAGATTGAAATCAAAGAAGCCGGGCAGCAGGATTTACTGCAGGCTGAAATTGACTTAAATGAGGCTGAATATAATTTAAAACAGAGCCAACAAAACTTCAAAAGGGTTAAAATGCAGCTGCTTGCCGACCTGCAGTTAGAAGAAGATACTGAAATTGTCTTGGATGATAATAATACTGTCTTGGCTGAACTTAAAGGATTAACAGCTGATTTAAATATAGATGATTTAGATCAAGAAAAAATGGTTGAAAATGTAGTCAAAACCAGCAGTCAGTTTGCCACTATTTTAAATAACAAAAATTATCTTGAAAAAGAACTTGAGTGGCTTAAACAAGAAGATGCCCCCCAGGTAACTCTAGAGGGTAGTTATGACAGTGAAACTGACTTTACTGCTTCGGTAAATGTAAGCTACAATATCTTCGACAGTGGAGTCCAGGCAATGACCGTGGAAAACAAAAAACAGGAAATTGAAAATAGTGAATTATCCTTAGAACAGCTTTATCAACAGACTGCCAATAATATAGATAATTTAATTGACCAGGTAAAATTAGCTCAATTAGAAAAAGAAACCAGCCAATTAAAATATGATAAGGCAGTTAAGGATACTAAGATAGTAAAACAGCAGTTTGCTGCTGGTGCCGTAGAAGAAGAGGTTTTGACAAACAATCAACTTAATGAAAGAAACACTTTAATTAACTTAAATAGTTCTAATGATCAAGTTTTTCTAAATAAATTAGACCTCTTAACCTTAACAAGACCGGCTGAAATCGTGGAGGAGGTTAAAAAGTAATGAAAAAGGCTTTAATTATTACAGCAGTTATAGTACTAGTATTAGCGGGAGGATACTTCGGCTATACTAGATATTATGCACAAAATAATAAACAAGAACCTCTACAGATTACGCCTAAAAATACGATGAAAGTTGAAACCGGCCGCATGAAAAAAACTATTTCAGCCAGTGGTAACATTTACCCTATCGAGGAACAAAATTTGACCTTTTCGACCGATGGTACTGTAGCAGCCGTAAATGTAGAAGAAGGTAATAATGTTGAAGAAGGTGAAGTTTTAATTGAATTAAAAAATAACCAAGCTCAGCTTCAATTTTTAAAAGCAGAGAACCAGTTAAAAAATGCCAGGATTAATGGTTCTCCCAATGCAGTGAGAGAAGCTGAATTGGATTACGAAATAGCTAAAGAAAGATTAGATGATACCAAGTTAGAGGCCCCCTATTCTGGTGTTATAACTGAACTGTTAGTGCAAAAAGGAGATTATATAAATAGCGGTCAAGAAGTGGCAACCTTAATAGATAATACTCAATATGAAGTGAAAGCCAATATTGATGAAAGTGAACTGGCTAATCTTGAGGTTGGACAAAATGTTGAAATTAGCATGGAGGCATTACCCGGGTTACAGCTAACAGGGCAGTTAACAGAAATCGGATCTAAAGCCGAGAGCACCAGCGGGGTTGTTACAATCCCCATTACTGTTTTAATAAATTCAGTCCATGACTCCTTTAAACCCGGGTTATCTGCTGACATGGAAATAATAGTGGGACAGGTCCAGGACAAATTAATTGTACCTGTGACAGCTATTTTAAATAAAGAAGGCAAGAAATATGTACAAAAAGTTGTCGGTGAAAATACCCAGGAGGTAGAAATAAATACCGGTTTAACAGATGGAATGCGAGTCGTAATAGAAACGGGCTTAGAGAGTGGAGATGAGATTATAGTAAATAGTGCAGCAATGGCTCAACCGGGAGGTTCAGGCCAGAACCAGTCCGGCATGTTCCGGGGAGGCCCACCTACCGGTGGTGGTAATTAATTATGATTAGATTAGAAGATGTAACAAAGGTATATAAAAATGGTAAAGTTGAAGTCCAGGCCTTAAAAAATGTATCCTTCGAAATTGAAGAGGGTGAGATGGTTGCTATCATGGGGCCCTCCGGTTCAGGTAAATCTACTTTGATGCATATTATTGGCTGTCTGCATAAAGCAACTTCCGGTTTCTATAGTCTTAATGGACAGGATATATCGAAAGCCAGTGAAAATGAATTAGCCCGTATCAGGAATAAAGAAATTGGATTTGTCTTTCAACAGTTTAACCTTTTACCCAAACATTCTGTTCTTCATAATGTGGAAGTCCCTTTGATATACAAAGGTGAAAGTAAAAAAGAAAGAATTGAACGGGCCAAAGATCTATTAAATAAGGTGGGTCTTGGCCACAGGTTAAAACACTATCCCAATGAAATCTCGGGCGGACAAAAGCAGAGAGTGGCGCTTGCGCGAGCATTGGCCAATAACCCCTCAATTATTTTAGCCGATGAACCAACTGGAAATCTCGATACTAAAACCGGGGAAGAGATCATGGATCTCTTGCAGCGGTTAAATGAACAGGGCCATACCATCATCTTAGTTACGCATGAATCCAATATAGCTGCCTATGCCCGTCGTACAATAAATCTGGTAGACGGTCGGGTTAAAGAGGATGTGAAAGCATCATGATCTTTGAAACTATTAAGATTGCAATTCAGAGCCTTTTTTCCAATAAATTAAGGACTTTGCTTTCTATGTTGGGAATCATAATTGGAGTTGGGGCTGTAATAGCGGTTGTCTCGATAGCTTCTGGTTCTCAGGCCCAAATCACCTCTAATATTTCTGCCCTTGGTTCTAACTTAATAAATATTAGTCCAGGTATTAGTAGAGGGGGGCCAGGTAGTATTAGTAGATCCTCTACAGATCTTTTTACGTTAGAATTAGGAGATAATATTGAAAAAAATAGTCCACATGTCAAAAGAGTAATTCCCAATGACAGCCGCAGCGGACTTTTTATCAAGGGAGATAACAATTATCGGGCTAGTGTAGTAGGAACGGAAGATTATTATCAGGTCATCAATAAATATTATCCCCAGTCTGGCATGTTTTTTTCTGATTACGATGTCCAAAACAGTACTAATGTAATTGTTTTGGGTTCTAATTTAGTAAATGAACTGTTTCCAGACTCAAATCCCGTCGGACAAAATTTAAAGTTTAATATCAATAATAGGACTCAGATCTATAAAGTTATCGGTGTTATGGAAGAAAAAGGTAGGGGATTTATAGGAGATCTGAATGGACAAGCCTATATCCCGATTTCTACATTTATGAATAAAGTTAGTAATAGCCATTATGTAAGTAACTTTGTAGCCCAGGCTGAATCCAGTGAAACTGCCGATAAAGCTTTACAGGAAATTGAGTACCTTTTAGATAGTTATATTGCTGAAGATGAAAACTATAATATCTTTAGTCAGGACCAACTTTTAAATACAATTAATGATGTAACCAATACGATGAGATTAATGTTAAGCGGAATTGCCGGTATTTCATTATTAGTCGGTGGTATCGGTATAATGAATATAATGCTTGTTTCAGTAACCGAAAGGACCAAGGAAATTGGGATCCGAAAGGCGCTGGGAGCGAAAAAAAGAGATATATTATTCCAGTTTATAATTGAATCCCTTACCCTAAGCAGTATTGGCGGTATAATTGGTATCCTGTTCGGTGGTGCAGCTGCCTATTTTATTGCCCAGGCCGGCGGCTGGCCTTTTATAATGTCAATGAGTATTATAGCTTTAGCCTTTTCATTTTCTTTAGTGGTAGGAATGTTCTTTGGAATCTATCCCGCTTACCGGGCTTCTAAATTAGACCCGGTCGATGCTTTAAGTTATGAATAAATTAGTGTAAAATATACTATAGAGGTGAAAATATGTCCTATAATGTATATCTCGTAGAAGATGATAAAAGTTTAAATTCAATACTGACCTCTTATCTAAAAAATGAGGGATGGAATGTCAAATCATTTCATAACGGTCTTGCAGCTGTTGAAGTAATAGATGAAAAACCCGATATCTGGGTATTAGATATCATGTTACCGGATATTGATGGTTTTGAACTAATAGATAAGATTAAAGCAAATGATCCTGAAATTCCTGTAATCTTCATCTCAGCCCGGGATGAGGATCTAGACCGGATTACCGGCTTAGAAAAAGGTAGTGATGACTATATCGCTAAACCTTTTTCTCCCCGCGAGTTAGTTATCAGGATAAAAAAGATCTTTCAAAGGATTTATGGAGATAAACAAGGTAAAGAAATTATTGAATACGGGGATTATATAATAGATCTACAGAGCCGGGTAGTAAAAATAGATGGGGAACAAAAAGAAGTAGTTGACTTAACTTCCCGCGAATTTGATTTATTAGTCTTTTTTCTCAATAATATTTCGCATGCCCTCACCCGTGAACAGATCTTAAATAATGTCTGGGGCAGAGACTACTTCGGTTCAGATCGAGTTGTTGATGATTTAATTAGAAGGTTAAGGAAGAAACTACCGGACCTCAAGATAGAAACCATTTACGGTCACGGCTATAGGTTGGTGCGAAAAGATGAAGTTTAACTTTAAAGATAAACCTCTTTCATTTCAAATTTGGATAATCCTGGGACTAATTTTGGGCGGAACTGCCATCATTTTATCTATAATAATACCTGTGATTTTAAGGTCTTCCTTTACGAGAGAGACCTTTGCCCGCCTGGAGGATGCTCAGGAGTACCTATTAACCTATGGGAATTTGCAGGATGAATTATTTGAATACTTTCCTGTTTTTCCGCAGAGAGAAGAGTTTCGCAGTCCTTCTTTTAGAATTGTAAGGCACACCTTAATAACACCAGAAGGAATGATGATCGGAGGTACGACACCTGTTCAGTATGGACAGGTATTTGTACAAGATGCCCTTGATCAGGCCTCTGATACGAGTAATTATCAGGAACAGTTAGAAGATAGGGTGCTTTTTTACCGGATTAATAAAATACAATTAAATGATCATCCCTACTTTTTAGTTTCCTATATTACTGGTACTTATCGGGATAACTTAGTCGAAGCTATATTTAATCAAATCCTCAAACTATTATTAGTTATTTCAGTTGTCACCTGGTTGGCATCACTCTTGCTAGCCCGTTATCTGACCCGACCCTTGAAAAGGTTAGAAAATAAGGTTAAAAATATTGCCAACAAAAAATGGGATGTAGAAGTAGATTTAGAGAGAGAAGATGAAATAGGAAGGTTAGGCAAAACAATCGATTGGATGCGCCAGCAGTTAATTGAAAGAGATGAAAAACAGCAGGAATTTCTACAGGAAGCTTCACATGAACTAAAAACCCCGATCATGGTCATCAGAAGCTATATCCAGTCTCTAATGGACGGTATAATTCCTAAAGAAGATATGGATGACACCCTCCAGAATATAGAAGATGAAACATTTAAAATGGAAGAAAGAGTCCGTTCTCTGCTTAATATCACAAAGATGGACCACTTATCGAACCAGACCTTAAAGGTTGAAGATGTCAATTTAAAAGAACTAGTCCTTAAAAAGGTAAATAGATTTGAGTGGCGTAATGTTGATATTGATTGGGAATTAAACTTAAAAGAAATTAGTTGTCTTTGCGATAGAGAAAAACTGGAAGTTGTTTTGGATAATATATTCGATAACCAGTTAAAATATGCTGCTAATAAAGTAACAGTGGATTTATATGAAGAAGACGGCAACAATATGATAAGAGTATTTAATGACGGCCCACCGATTAAAGAAGAAAATAAGGACAAGATATTTCAAAAATTCCAAAAAGGTGCAAATGGTGAATTTGGTTTAGGACTTGCGATCTCCAAATTCATATTAGATCTTCATGATGGTGAGATCTGGGTTGAAAATGAAGAAGGTGGAGCAGCCTTTTACATTAAAATTCCTCCCCAAAAATAAAAACGAACCATAAATAAACAGCAATGACCACCGCGAGGTGGTCATTTTCTTTTATATAATCTTTTATATTATTCTGCTAAATCTTTGTTTGCATAGTAATTGGAAAGTACTAAAAATACGCCAGTGATGGCAGAGCCGAAGAGCATCGCACTGACGGAAGTTATAATTAAGATGGAGAAGCTTAACATATTATATGTACCATCTAGATAAAGGATTGTATTCCTAATTGAGATAAAAGTGCCGAATAAGACTCCGAAAATCACATTGCCGAGAACTATATATTTAATAAAAGATCTTCTTTCTTTCTGATTATCAGGTAAAGAGATGACTCCCCCGAAAGCTGTTCTCATAATAAAATATATTCCCCCGGCCGCCAGCACGAGAAACTCTATTTTATATTCAGATAGGCTTATACCATTCAAAAGATTCCTATAGATTATAATGCCCGAAAGCAAAAGAGACATGATGGCAAAGGATTCAAAGCCGTACTTATATATCAATCTTTTAATTCTTTCATCATTATTAATGTTTTTAAAAATATGTTTAATCATTTTTATCATCCTCCCAAAATAGTTCGTCTAAAGTTTTATTTAAGGTTTTACAGATATCAATACATAAGCTGAGAGTAGGATTATATTTACCGGTTTCTATTAATCCAATGGTCTGGCGGGTAACTCCCACGATATCTGCTAACTCTTTTTGAGTTAAATCTTTTTGTGCACGGGCAGCTTTTAATTTTAAATTTTTCATGCAATCTTCGATATCTCCTTTCAAAAAGTATTAAATCTTATACTATCATAATCTATATATTACAAATTGTCAAGTATATATTGCATAAAGTTATAAAAAAGTTGCAAAATACAAAAAAAACTAAAAATATAAAGGAATTAACAGATATAAAAAGAATTGTAATATGAGCATAAAAAGAAAGTAGGTGATAAGATGTGGAATCGCGCTAATCTAAAAGCTAAAGCAAAAGGAATTTTAAAAGGGAACTATTGGCCGGCCT
>DATGCJ010000209.1:0-6386 GCA_035312025.1 Halanaerobiales bacterium
TAATTATCTTTGATCCTGATAAAAAGTGGGAAGTAAGGATTGATGAGTTTAAATCAAAAGGTAAAAACACCCCATTTGCTGGCCATAAATTAACCGGGAAAAATGAAATAACTTTCAGTTCGGGTAAATTGGTTTATGACAACAGGGGTGATAAAGCTGAAATACTTTATTGATAAGCTTGTTAATAATATAAAAAAGGCCGACAGCAGAATTTGTGTCGGCCTTGATCCTCACCTAGACTTAATACCAGAATTTCTTTTAGATAATGCCAGAAAAGAATATTCAGATCAAAAAGAAGCTGCTGCTAAAGCAGTATTAAAATTTAATAAAAAAATTATCGATGAAGTGGTTGAGCATACAGCAGTTGTAAAACCACAGATTGCATTTTATGAAAAAATGGGATTAAAAGGTCTAAAAACCCTGAATAAGACGGTAGAATATGCTAAAACAAAAGGTCTATTAGTACTGCTTGATGCTAAAAGAAATGATATTGGATCTACAGCTGATGCTTATGCTGAAGCATATTTGGATAATGAAAATATTGATGCAGTTACAATTAATCCCTATTTAGGGTTTGATGGTGTAAAACCATTTTTAAAATATAAAGATAAGGGGGCTTTTGCACTGATCAAAACCTCTAATCAGAGTGCGGGTGATATTCAAGATATTGAAAGTAAAAAAGGAAAGAAAATTTATGAGCACATGGGTCAACTTGTAAAAAATTGGGGCAAAGAATATTTGGGCAAAAGTAAATATTCCAACTTAGGGGCAGTTGTGGGAGCTACCTATCCCCAAGAATTAAATCAACTGCGTTCGTTAATGCCGGGAGTATTCTTTTTAATACCTGGTTATGGTGCTCAGGGCGGAGGAGCAGAGGATGTTGCGGCTGGTTTTGATAAAGATGGATTAGGGGCTATTGTAAATTCTGCCAGGGGAATAATTTTCGCGTATAGGAAGAATGATAAATATAGTGAAAAAGAATTTGCGATTGCTGCGGGAGTAGCAGCCAAAATTATGAAAGAAAAAGTGAATAAAGCAATTGAAAAGTTTCATAGTTAGGGAAGGAGAAGTTTAATTTGTTAGTAAAAAGCAATGAAAAAGTTGGACCTGGAATTTATAAAATGGTTTTTAAGACTGAGAAAAATCCTACAGGTAAACCCGGACAATTTATTCATTTAAAAATAAATAATGCCAGTTATGATCCTTTATTAAGAAGGCCTTTTAGCATTTTTGATATTAATAAAAAAGAAAAGTCATTAACTATTATTTATAAGATCTGCGGTCGAGGTACAAGATTAATGAAAGATATTAAAAAGGGAGATGAGGTTGATATATTAGAGAATCTAGGTAATGGCTTTAATCTTAATAACAAAAACAAAAAGATTGTATTAATTGGTGGGGGAATGGGGATAGCCCCCTTATATTTACTTACAAAAAAGTTATATAAAAAAAATAAATTAATGGTATTATTAGGGGCAAAAAATAAAGAAGAATTAGATTTTATGAATAATAAGTTTTCCAAATTGGATGTTAAAGTATATAAAGCTACAATAGATAACAGCCTGGGGTTTAAAGGAACGGTCGTTGATCTTTTAAAAGAGCTAATAAAAGGCAAACAAGAAATAGATTATATGTATGGTTGTGGTCCTACTGCTATGTTAAGGGAATTAAAAGAAATTGCAATTAATAAGAATATCAAAGCAGAGGTCTCTTTAGAAGAAAGAATGGGGTGTGGGGTAGGGGTTTGTTTATCCTGTACAGTTAAAACAGTCAATGGAAATATGAGGGCTTGTAAAGAAGGACCAGTTTTTCCTTTGAAAGAAGTGATATTTAGTGAATAAAGAAAAGCTTAATATAAAATTAGCTAATCTACAATTAAAAAACCCGGTAATTACCGCTTCTGGCACCTTTGGCTTTGGTACTGAATTAAATGAATATTTATCAGTAAAAAGTTTAGGAGCAGTAACTTTAAAGGGGCTAACGGTTGAAGAGTCTAAAGGTAATGCACTTCCCAGAATTGCAGAGACACCAGCTGGAATATTAAACTCTATAGGTTTGGAAAATCCCGGTATTAAAAGATTTAAAGAAAAAATTATTCCTACCATAGAAAATTTAAAAGTACCTATTATTGCTAATATATCGGGATATTCAATTAATGAATTTGTTCAATTAGCTGCTAATTTGGAGAAGGAAGAATCTATAAATGCAATTGAAGTGAATGTTTCCTGTCCAAATATCAAAGATGGAGGAATGGTTTTTGGAACAGATGCAGAGCTGATTTATAAGGTAACCCAAGCAGTAAAAAAAGTCTATTCTGGCCCTATAATAGTAAAACTAAGCCCAAATGTAACTGATATCATAGAAATGGCTGAAGCTGCGGTAGAAGGAGGGGCAGATATAATTTCTTTAATCAATGCTTTATTAGGTATGGCCATAGATATTAATAAAAAAGAAGCTGTTTTAGCTAACACTTTTGGCGGGCTTTCTGGTCCCGCAGTTAAACCAGTTGCCTTAAGAATGGTTTATCAAATTTATGAAGCTATTGATATACCTATTATCGGGATGGGTGGAATTATGAAGGGAGAAGATGCAGTTGAATTCTTATTAGCGGGAGCATCTGCTGTAGGAGTTGGAACAGCTACCTTAAGAGATCCCACTGCTTCTATTAAAATAATTTCAGAGATAGATGAATACTTAACAGAAAACAAAATAGATAATGTAAGTGAAATTATTGGAAAGGCCCATAACTAAAAGGAGGTATAATTTTGAAGGAAAGAGCATTAATTGAATTATTTAAAGAAACTAATGTAATACAAACCGGTCATTTTGAATTAACTTCTGGCCGACATACTGATACTTATTTACAATGTGCCCAGATACTTCAATATCCTGAACATACGGATAGATTAGCTGTAGAAATAGTTAATTTATGGGAAAAAGAGGAGATAGATTTAGTAGTTGGACCAGCTATAGGAGGAATTATAATTTCTTATGCAGTTGCTGCCCAAATGGGTGTTAGGAATATTTTTAGTGAAAGAAAAAATGGAGAAATGAAATTTAGAAGAAATTTAGAAGTAAAAGAAAATGAAAAAGTGTTAATTGTGGAAGATGTAATTACAACCGGTGGTTCAGTAAGAGAGGTAATAGATTTACTTGAAGAGTCAAAGGCTGATATTGTCGGGATTAGTTCTTTAGTGGATAGGAGTAATGGACAGGTAGAATTTGGTTATATTTTTAAGCCTTTAGTACAATTAAAAGTTGATTCATATAAAGAAGAAGAATGTCAGCTTTGTAAAAAAGGAATCCCTATCAATAAACCGGGGAGTAAAAATATTAAATCTTAAATGTAATTTTAAGCAAACCAAAATAATAATGGAAGTATTATCCATTCAATTTTATTTAATTACCTACTAAATTACATAATTAAATACAAAAAGTTTAAAATGAGTAGGTGAGGACAGATGTCCTAATAATAAATTATAAAAAATAAGTTTTTATCTTAATAAATATTCCAAATTTAAGAATTAATATTCTGGATTTGGGATATTTTTATTGCCGATCTTAAATAGTACTTATTTTATTACTCCTATATTAAATATATAATAAAAATTTGATTCAAGTTATTAGGAGAAGAGGATTTAACTGTAAAGTTGTTATGAACAAATGCTAAAAAATTTGATATTAGGAGTGAACAAGAATATAATTATTATATAATGAAAAGAGAGATATAATAGGGGTGGTAGAAATGAGGATTTTTGGACCGGTACCTTCCAGAAGGTTGGGCCGTAGTTTGGGTATAAACAATGTTAGACCAAAAACCTGCAGTTATGCATGTATATACTGCCAGTTAGGCAGAACTGATTATTTACAATTAAAGAGAGAAGAATTTTACAAAACATCCGAAGTAGTAAAAGAAATAGAAGAAGAATTAGACATCCTGGCAGAAAAGGGTGAAAAAATTGATTACCTTACCTTTGTGGCTGATGGTGAACCAACTTTAGATAAAAATTTAGGTAAAACCATAAATGCTATAAAAAAGTTTGGAGTAAAAACAGCTGTGATTAGTAACGCCTCACTAATCTCAGATAAACAGGTGAGGGAAGAGCTGAAAAACGCGGACTGGGTTTCATTAAAATGTGATGCTATTAATGAGGAGACCTGGAGAAAAATTAATAGACCCCATGGCAGATTAGATTTAGAAAAAATTCAACAAGGGATAAAAAGATTTTCTGAGGAGTATGAGAATGAACTTGTAACTGAAACTATGCTCGTTGAGGGTGTTAATGATAATGAAGAAGATTTAGAAAAGAATGCTGATTTTATTGTCCAGTTGAATGCTTCTAAGTCATATATATCTGTTCCTACTAGACCCCCTGCCGAAGATTATGTTAAAATACCACCACCTCAAAAAATTAATATGGCAGTACAAATTTACAAAGACAGAAATATAAAAACCGAATATCTAATAGGTTATGAGGGCAATAAGTTTTCCAGTACAGGTGATATTAAAAAAGATATGCTTAATATTACAGCAGTGCATCCCTTAAAAGAAGAAGCCGTCAAGGAGTTACTTAAAAAATGTAATGCCGACTGGAGCCAAATAGAAGAACTTATTGAAAATGATCAGATTGTAGAGGCAGAATATAATGAGGCGAAGTATTATTTGCGTAATAAATAATGTGGTATTTAGATCATTAATCATGTTAAAAATTGAGAGTTAGTATATTTTTAATCACTGGGTTATTTAAATAATCAACTAAAATAATAAGGTAAAAAAAGTTAAGTCTAATTTCTAAAAGGGAGGATTTCTTATGGCTAACAATAGGAATAGAGGGAATCAAGGTCAAAGAAGAGGTATGGGACCACAAGGCATGTGTGTTTGTCCTGATTGTGGAGAAGAGGTTCCCCATGAAAGAGGAGTACCCTGTTTTGAAAAAACATGTCCAAACTGTGGGGCAAAAATGACTAGGAAATAAAAAAATTATTGTATAGTCGGGTATTTGTTTTAGCTGATGAGATAATTAAATCAACTAGTTTTATTAAATTATAAAAAAGCAAGTGTTTATGTTTCTTTACTATTCCCAAATTCTAGAATTAGCTTTCTGGATTTGGGATTTTTTTACGAAAAATAATTAAGAACGTTATAAATTAATTTATTAAGTGTTTTAGCTAAAAGACTTAATATATCAGAATCTGCAGTTTCCCAACAGTTAAAAACACTAAGAGAAGCAGATTCAGTAATGGGAGAAAGGACAATTATGTTCATTACCTGGTCAAAAAAGAAAATATAGAGCAGATAAGTGATTATATGATTAATTTAGTAGAAAGTAATTAGGGTGATTAAATTTATTGCTATAAAGATGATGATTGTAATTTTAAAAGCTAAAAGTTAAAAGTATTCAATCATTTATTAAGAGGTATAATATGTATTATCTTGAATAAGATATATAAGAAAATAATATTATAATATTATAGAAAAAGGGAAGGATGTAAACTATGAATATAATATTGTCACCTAGTAAAACTCAGATTCATGAAAGAAGCCGAGAAGAAAAAGGTAGAAACATCTTAAAAGAAGATATGACAGAAGAACTATTTGATTACCTTAAATCACTGTCCAAAGAAGAATTAGGAGAGGAGCTTGATGTACAGGGTAATTTATTAGATAGGACATATGAGCTTTATCAAGAGCATAGTTTTGAAGATGAAACAATACCTGCTATTGAATGTTATAATGGAGCAGTCTTTAAACAACTTGATTTAGATAGTTATGATAAGAAACAGTTTTCATATATGCAGGATAAACTAATAATACTTTCGCCTATGTATGGCCCTACCCATTCGGATACAGAAATCTGGCCTTACAGACTTGAAATGAGGTTAAAACCCAATGGAATCAATCTCTATGAATTCTGGCAGTCTGTAATGCGGGATTACTTTGCTGATATTGATTTAATTGTAAATCTTGCTTCCAATGAATATAGTAAGGTAGTAGAAAAAAATTATGAGGGTAAAATGATCGACTTCTATTTTAAAGAAGAAAAGGAAGACGGCAGTTTGAAAACAATTGGCTATTATGTCAAACAGAACAGAGGTAAACTGCTTAATGAACTGATAAAAAACCAAATTAAAAGTTTGGATGAGATTAAAAGCATTGAATTGGATGGATACAAATTTGATGAAAGGCGCTCTGATAAGCAAGAATTTAGATTTATCAAACCATATAATGAATAGAAATTAGATTTAATGAATAAAAATAGTTCATAAGTTCAGAAATACTTGAAAGCTAGAAACCTTTGATTAGCTTTATCTAAGTGTCCATATGTTATTAAGATTTAAATAGATATATCTTTTAAAAGCCTGCTGAAAAGCAGGTTTTGTTTTTA
>DATGCJ010000210.1:0-8445 GCA_035312025.1 Halanaerobiales bacterium
AGCCATCACAGAGTTATATAAGTCTTCTGCGCTATTGATTCTTTCAAAATCTACTGTTAGCGGTACCTCTAAATCATTAGGGCCCGCAATCAGTTTTACTTCAGCACCCCGACAAGAGGCCCTCTTAGCCATCGCATAACCCATTTTCCCACTGGAATGGTTTGTTATATAGCGAACTGGATCAATTCCCTCTCTGGTAGGACCAGCTGTTACCAGGATTTTTTTACCTGATAAATCTTTTTTAGTTAAGGTTTTTAAGATATATTCAACCAAAATATCGGGTTCCGGCAAACGGCCCTTACCCGTATATCCACAGGCTAACATCCCCTCAGAAGGATTGATTAATTGATAACCTTTATCCTCTAGATATTGGATGTTATCCTGGACAATCTCATTATTATACATATTAACGTTCATGGCAGGGGCTATGATGACCGGTGAAGTTACAGCTGTTAAAATAGTTGAGAGAAGATCATCAGCTATTCCATTGGCTATCTTACCAATCATATTGGCAGTAGCAGGTGCTACCATTACCAGGTCAGATTTATCTGCCAGGGCAATATGTTTAACCTCATTTTTATTTGGCTCTGTAAAAAGGTCAGTTTCTACCGGCAGCCCGGTTATAGCTCTAAAAGTAACAGGGGAAATAAATTTCTGGGCTGATTCTGTCATCACAACATGTACTTCATGGCCCATTTTTGTTAAACTGCTGGCTACATGTGCCATCTTATAGGCGGCTATACCCCCCGTAATACCGAGTAATATAGTCTTTTTTTCCATATTTTTATTCCCCTTTCTTTTTGGCTCTTTCCTTTTTAATAACCTTTTTTACCTCCTCAACTGTATCTTGAATCTTATCATTTACAATTCGATAATCATAATTTTCCATTTCGCTTATCTCTTCACTAGCGTTTTTTAATCTTGTCTTTAAACTCGCCTCGGACTCGGAATCCCTTTTTTCTAAGCGGTTCTTCAGTTCTTCATAATTGGGAGGTAATAAAAATATGTAAACAGCATCTTTAAATTTTTCTTTGATCTGCTTGGCCCCCTGGATATCAATCTCTAAGATTATATCATCGCCCCTTTTCAAACAGTCTTCCACATAACCTTTTGGGGTACCGTAATAGTTACCATGGACCTGGGCTGTTTCTAAAAATTTATCTTCCTTTTTCATCTGGTTAAATTTTTCTTTACCGATAAAAAAGTAATCTAGTCCGTCCACCTCTCCTTCGCGAGGTTCTCTGGTTGTCGCTGAAACAGAGTAATTTATATCTTTGTAGTCTTCCATTAGATGGTCTAAAACCGTACCTTTTCCGACCCCGGAGGGACCAGAAAGTACAAACAGAATTCCTCTTTGCATATTTGATCACTTCCTAGTATTTATTCTTCATTTTTTTCTTTATTATCATCTAAACGATGAGATACAGTTTCGGGCTGAATTGCTGATAAAATTACATGGTCACTGTCCGTTATGATGACAGCTCTGGTTCTTCTACCATAAGTTGCATCGATTAACATACCGCTTTCTCTTGCTTCCTGAATAATTCTCTTTATAGGGGCTGATTCGGGGCTAACTACTGCGATGACGCGGTTGGCAGCCACAATATTACCAAAACCAATATTTATTAAGTTCACATTCATTGAAGATTCCTCCTTTACATATTTTAACGAACACGATTTACTATCCGATAATTAATATGAAAATTGAATATAAAATATAAAAGAAAATCAAAAATCCCCTTATTTGAATATTATGGGTATATAATTGGATATGGGGGTTTATATAAGAAAATTTCTAAATATCTTAAAGATGGTTTAAAATTATGCTTATATTAATTATTTGTATCCTGATCGGTTTTAATTTTTTTAAAAAATACAAATTAATACCAATATATTAAGATTTTTATTAATTTATAGTTTTTTACTAAATTCTATTTTTATCATAATATCACAGAATCTTTAATTTAACAAGGAATTTAGACTACTCCTAAACACCTGATCCTGATTGTATATTTTGACTAACATATATTTTTAATTTATACTGTAATTATATACTAAATAAATGACTTATTTTGCTTCAGGAGGTAATAAAAGATGTCTATTGATGGAATATTACTATCGGCAATCAATACAAACTTAAAGGATAAATTACAAGGGGGGAGAATTGATAAGATATATCAACCCTTTAAACATACCCTTACATTTACAGTTAGAAATAATAATCAAAACTATAAACTACTTATCAGCTCAGACTCACGGGAAGCCAGAATCCAGATTACAAATTTTTCTTTTGATAACCCCCAGTATCCGCCTGATTTTTGTATGCTTTTAAGAAAATATTTGATGCGCGGTATAATTAAAGATATTTCTCAACCTGATTTCGAGCGTATCTTGAAAATTGAAGTAGAAAGCTATAATAAAATATATTATATCTTTATAGAGATTATGGGTAGATATAATAACATAATATTAACAAATGATAATCTTTTGGTCTTAGATGCAGCCACCCGACTTGCTAAAGATAATAAAAGAAATATTTATCCCACCAGTTATTATGAATTTCCACCCGGCCAAGGCAAATTAAACCCACTTAGAGTAGATAGGAATACTTTCTTCGAACAGATACCCTCTGATTTCAATAAGAAAGCCTATCAAGCTATTATGTATAATTTTAGAGGTATAGGTCCTGCTTCAAGCAAAGAAATCGCTTATCGGGCAAATATGGATTATAATAGCAAATATGATGAGTTAACAAAAGAGCAAAAGGATGATCTTCTTAATAGTTTTAAAAATATATTCAAGAAAGTAAAATCCAATCAATATAATCCGTCTATAGGAATAAAGGAAGGTGAAATTGATTACTATTCTGCCTTTACCTTATCTTACAAAGATGAGATAGATAAAGTAATTAATTTTAAGGATACCGATCTACTTTTCGATTACTATTATGAAAATTATTTAAAAGATATTGAACTGAAAGAAAAAAAGAAAAAGCTTAAGGGAATCGTCAATAATTATTTGAAAAAAAATAATAAAAAACAGTCTGAATTTAGGGAAGATCTCAAAAAAAATAAAAATTATGAACTATTTAAACAGAAAGGGGAACTTATCAAAGCCAATTTACATCAAATTGAAAAAGGTCAAAAGGAAATCTCCTTAACTAACTATTACGACTCCAACCAAAAGGAAATTACTATAGACCTAGATCCCAAAAAAGCACCCATTGACAATGCCCAAAAATACTTTAAAAAATATCAGAAGGCTAAGAAAAGTTTAAAACATTTAAAAAGACAGATCGGTAAGTTAAGACATGAAGAAAAATACTTAAACCAGGTTCTCTTTAATATCGATGATGCCATCAATTTAGATGAACTAAAAGAAATCGAGGCTGAATTACGAGAAGAAGGATATATTAAGAAACAAAAACAAAAGAATGATAAAAGAAATAAAGAAATCAAGCCCTATAAATACACTACCGAAGATAATTATCAAGTTTTGATCGGTAGAAACAACAAACAAAATGATAAACTAACTAAATATATCGCCAATGAAGGTGACATTTGGCTCCATACTAAAAAGATAGCCGGTTCACACGTAATAATAAGAAACCATAACAATAAAGAAGTACCAGAAAGTACAATTATCGAGGCAGCCCGCTTAGCAGCCTATTTCAGTAAAGCCAAAGAATCTACAAACGTACCCATTGATTATACTCCTGTTGAAAATGTCAACAAACCAAAAGGGGCTAAGCCCGGCTTAGTCTATTATGATAACTATAATACTGTTTATGTGGATCCCGCTGAGAAAGAGGTGATAGAAAAAATTGAAAAATAAAAGACTGATCTTAATAGTTTTGATTTTTTGTCTGCTATTTTCCTTTCATAGTCTAGCAGAAACTGATTTGAAAAAATTAAATTTTGATAATGATGTTTATGTCATTGAAAACTATGATAAGTTTAAGGAAATGAAGTCACCAAAACTGGCTCTCGCCTTAAGTGGAGGTGGGGCCAGAGGATTTGTCAATATAGGTGTAATAAAAGCCTTGCATGAAGCAGGTATCTATCCTGATATAATCATAGGATCAAGTATGGGCAGTATAATTAGCACTTTATATGGGAGTGGTCTAAATGTTGAAGATCTCATAAAAATTACTTCTACTTTACCTTACTCTTCTCTTTTTGATATCAATTTAATACCGGTTTACTCTCTATTTCAGACCCGAAAATTTAATTATATTATAGAAAAAATCTCGCCTAAAAAAGATATAGAAAACTTTCCTTTAAATACTGCTTTACTGAATTTTGACTTAGATAGTGGTCACAAGTATATCACGAGTAAAGGTAGAATTTCAGAAATTTTACAAAGTACTTATTCTATCCCATTTTACTATCCCATAAATAAGAGTAAAGGGAGATATCTAGTTGATCCCGGCCTGGTTGAAATGGTTCCGGCCAAAGCTGCCAAAGCCCTTTCGGCTGATATTGTAATAGCAACGACAGCCTTTGATGAACTTCCCTATGAAACATATAAATATCCCATGCAGTCTTTAATGAGAATGCTTCTTTTGGTCCAAAAAAAGAATTCGCAACCTATTTTAAATAACTATTCAGATATAATAATTCAAAATGAAGTGAGTGATTTTAGTTTCAAAGACTTCGATCTTATTGAAGAATTTATCAAGATCGGATATATTAATGCGATGGATAAGATGCCTGAAATTAAAAAATTATTAAAAGAAAAAAATTATGTTAGTACTAAACCCGATTTTTATGATTTTGATGAAAAACAGTATCAAAAGCTTAATACAGATATCCTCTTTGATAGAATAATATATCCCGAGACTTATTTTAACTATCTGCTTTATTACTTTAATAATCAATCCTTTTTTGAACAAGAACTCTTTCGAAATCTCGTCTATGACTTTCATTATGGCTTTTATTACGAAAATTCTCATTTGAAATTTGAAACTATTTTTGATGTTAACGAAGACCGTCATACTGAACTAAAATTAAGATACAAAAAATTAACTGAAAACATTGATTTTATCACGAGACTAAAAAATAATCCTTCCTATAATAACAATATAGACTATATCAATGAACTTAAATACTTTATAAAGAATTCTTCAGTATCATTAGGTTGGGCGCACTTTAGAAATGATAATTATTATTATCTTAATAATAATATAAAATTAGAACGGGGAAATTTCGACTTTGAGAATAATACAGATATACTATTGAATAAAAACAAAAAAATGCAGCTGATCAATTCAAGTTTATTAGATTATAATATTAGTGTAAATTGGGCTTTTCAAAATAAATTTGTATACTCTAATACCAATTTATTAGGAGATCCCGATATTTATCGGGGCCAGGACAATGAACAGAAAGAGAAAACATCACTTTCTAGTTCAATTATTTATAGATTACCATTTTCCGAATCACAAGAATTCCTCTATTTTTTCTCATTAGAAGAGTTAAAACCTTCCCTGTTTATTGATATAGAATCTACCGATCAATTAAATGCAGCACTAGGACTTAATTTGAATATGGTATCTTCAGTAATGGGGCTTAAACCTTTAAATCTAGATTTAAGTGCTGCTTATGATAAAAATGCTCAATCAGTTATCTATAACTTCTCAGTAGATATCAAATTTTAAAAATAAAAAGCCCTCACTATTTATTAAAATAATAGTCGAGGGCTTTTTTGCTATATATTTAATTAATTTTTTTAATCATCTTCCTCTTTAGCTCTTCGTTCAATGATCTTTTCACTAATATCTTCTGGCACTTTCTCATAATTGGAAAACTCCATAGTGAAATGACCATATCCACCTGTTATTGATTTTAGATCTGTAGCATAGCTAAATAGTTCACTTTCTGGTACTTTCGCTTTAATTCTTTGTGTGCCATCCTGTGGTTCCATACCTGAAATTTTACCTCGGCGAGAGTTTAAGTCACCCATAATATCTCCCATGAAGTCTTCCGGTACTACCACAGTAACATCCATGATTGGTTCAAGGATAACCGGTTTTGCCTTTTCCATAGCCTGTTTAAATGCTTTTGAGGCAGCAATTTTAAAGGCCATCTCTGAGGAATCAACATCGTGATATGAACCATCATAGACGGTAGCTTTAAAGTCAACTACCGGATAATCAGCTAATATTCCACTATCCTTAGCCTCTACAATACCTTTTTCAACTGCAGGTATATACTGGCTGGGAATAGCTCCCCCAAAGATCTCTTCATCAAATTCAAACCCTTTGCCTCTTGGTAAAGGTTCAAATCTAATCATAACATGGCCATATTGACCGCGGCCGCCGGACTGCTTTTTATATTTTACTTCAGTGGAAACTTTTTTCCGGATTGTTTCTTTATATTCTACTTTTGGTTCCACTTGATTAAATCCAACATCAAACTTTCTTTTACAGATGTCATTAACAACAGATAAATGAACAGTACCCATTCCTTTAATTAATAATTGTTTGGTAACTTTATTGTATTCAACTTTAAAGGTGGGATCTTCTAAAGAATACCTCTGAATGGCAGAGGACATCTTTTCATTGTCGGCCTCATCAGCTGGATCGGCTGCTTTAATTAACATCGGTTCTGGAAATTCTATAGGAGCAATTTTAACCTCTAGATCTTCTTTGGTGATAGTATCTGAAGTCTCTAAATCATCTAATTTAGCTACTGCACCTATATCTCCAGCTATTAATTCTTCGACCTGATCCTGTTCTGAACCATTTAATTTATAGAGTTTGCTAACTCTATAATTATCTTTTGTTCTGGGTAAGTAAATTTCTTCACCCTTTTCAATCCTACCTGAATAAATTCTAAAGATTGATAGTTTACCGATATAAGGGTCAACCATAGTTTTACCGACCATACCGATAAAGGGCCCTTCTTCATTTGTTTCAAATTCTTGTTCATCTTCTCCTCCAGTTACCTTTAATGTTTCCCTATCAGCTGCGGAAGGAGCTAACTTAATAAGGTAGTCCATAAAGGTATTCACACCGGAGTTATGAAGGGCTGAACCTGAAAACAC
This sequence comes from Halanaerobiales bacterium, assembly GCA_035312025.1. Classification (GTDB taxonomy): domain Bacteria; phylum Bacillota; class Halanaerobiia; order Halanaerobiales; family M55B127; genus M55B127. The sequence goes on from DATGCJ010000210.1 coordinate 7,048, forward strand.
GGGGACTATCTCTTTACTTAAAACACCTTTTAAAAGGGCATTGTTCATCTCTTCATCTGAAATATCTTCATCTTCTAAATATTTCATCATTAGTTCTTCATCTAATTCAATTATTGATTCAACAAGCTCTAATTTGTATTCTTCTAATAATTCCTGCTGCTTTTCATTTAAATCTGATGTAGACTCCTCTCCATCCGTTAATTCAATAAACTTCTCACTTAAGAGGTCGATAACTCCTTTATACTCATCCCCTTCTTTGAAAGGAATGGTAATTGGAAGTAAAGTATCTTCGAAATTTTCTTCTAATTCACTAAAGACCTCTTTAAAGCTCGTACCTTCTTTGTCAAATTTATTTATAAAAACAAATCTTGAATTATTGTTTTCAACAGCTATATCCCAAACATAATTTGTATTAACTTCTACACCAGAATCGGCATTAATTAATAAAACTGAACTTTCTGCCATTCTAGTCGCACTGGCTACTTCTCCTCTGAAATCTGCATAGCCGGGTGTATCAATCAAATTAACCTGCTTTTCTTTCAGTTTGAAAGAAAAATAGGAACTGTTAATTGAATATTTATGATCCTTTTCTTCCGGTATAAAGTCTGATTTTGTACTTCCCTCGTCAACTGAACCAATCTGTTCAATTTTTCCTGCATTAAATAATACGTCCTCTGTTAAAGTGGTTTTTCCCGCACCTCCATGGGAAATAAATGAAAAGTTTTTAATATCTTTTGTCTTATAATTACTCAAAATTTTACACCAACCTTCCTAATTCTAATATTAAAGCTTTTAAAGATAGACACGCACTCTTTTTTATTTCTATCTTAACATTATAAATCCTGCTTAAAAATTGTAATTATTTTTAATTATTCTGTAAATTTTAAATATTATTAAACTCATTATGGTAGACAAAATCTTCTAAATCTTTTCTGGGCGGCCTTTCCTTTTCATCTTTAGCCTGTTTTTCTGATAAAATATCTTTAATTTCATCAGAATGTTTGCCTACAATAACTAAGGTAATTAAACGGTAATCTTCTGGTATTGACATTACCTCTTTTGCCTTTGATTCACTGTAACCTGCGATTGCATGGGCCACAAGACCTAACTCTCGCGCCCTTAACATCAGCATTGAAGTAGCTAAACCAGTATCAAAAAGATAGTATTCTCTACCCTTGACATTACAATCATCTTCCTTTTTTGCAAAGACACCTATTACCATTGAAGCATTATGAGCCCACTGATTACCGCTAGATAAAGTATCAAAAACCTCATCTAATTTATCTTCATCATGTACAAATACATATCGCCAGGGTTGATTATTAAAACAAGAAGGTGCCAATTTGGCTGAATTAGCTAAGTCTTCGATTAATTCATCTGTAATTTCAACAGGATCCA
>DATGCJ010000211.1:0-15843 GCA_035312025.1 Halanaerobiales bacterium
GCTTTCCGATAAAAAGTTTGCAGGTTCGGACACCTGGGCTACCGCCTATACCTTATCTCAGGCAATTAAAGAAGCAGGAGATTTTGATCTCATTTTCTGCGGACGTCAGGCCATTGATGGTGATACAGCCCAGGTAGGACCTCAGGTTGCTGAAAATTTAGATATTCCCCAGATCACATATGTACGGGAACTTAATATAGAGGGGGCAAAAGTAACTGCTAAAAGAAAATTAGAAGAGGGCTATAGTATAATAGAGACCGAATTACCGGTCCTACTTACAGTATTAGGAGATTTAAATAGACCAAGATACCCTTCAATAAAGAGGATTGTTGATGCCTTTAATAATGAAAACACGGTAAAGGTTTGGAATGCTGATGATTTTGCAGTCGATGACGATAAATTAGGTTTAGATGCTTCCCCGACTCAGGTCTATGATACCTTTGTGCCCACCAGAGACCATGAGGCAGAAATCTTAGAAGGTACTGTTGAAGAAAAAGTAGGAAAATTAATAGACAAATTAAAAGAAGAAAAGGTTGTTTAGTAATCTTGAAGGAGGCTTTTTTCAATGTTAAAAATCAGTGCAGATAAATGTACGGGTTGTAAAGTTTGTATAGATAAATGTCCTTTTGATGCTTTAGAAATAAAAAATGAGATAGCAGTTGTTGACCAGGCCAGCTGTACAATGTGTGGGATCTGTGTCAAAAACTGTCCTGAAGAAGCTATTAAATTAGAAAAAGAAGAAAAAAAGAAGAAAGATCTCTCAGATTACAGTGGGGTCTGGGTCCTAGCAGAACAGCGCGATAATAAATTGAGGGAAGTTTCTTTTGAATTAGTGAGTGAAGGTAGAAAACTGGCCGATGAATTGGGTGAAGAGCTTTCGGCAGTTGTACTGGGTTCTGATATTAATGATACCAGCAAAAAATTAATTGCTCAGGGAGCAGATAATGTTTACTTAATAGAAGATGAAAGGTTAAAAGATTATCGAACAGGTCCCTATACCAGTATTATTTCTGAAATGATCAATAAATTTAAACCGGAAATAGTTTTATTAGGGGCTACCCATAATGGTCGGGATTTAGGACCGAGAATCTCAGCCAGAATTAATACCGGTTTAACCGCAGACTGTACAGAACTTTCAATTGAAAAAGAAAGAGGTATTTTACTGCAGACCAGACCTGCTTTCGGTGGTAATTTAATGGCCACCATTATCTGTCCAGAGCATAGGCCCCAGATGGCCACCGTCAGGCCGGGTGTAATGGAAAAATCAGAGCCTGATTATGACCGGGTAGGAGATATAAAAGAATGTAAGGTTGATTTAGATGAAGATAATATAGATTCGGAAGTAATTAAAAAATCTAAGATTATTAAATTAGATTCTAATACTTCTAAACTTGACTTTTATACAAAAATAAAAGAGATTGTAAAAGAGGCCGAGAGTAATGTAAATTTAGAAGATGCCGATATAATTGTGGCAGGTGGCCGGGGAGTAGGAGATCCCTCCGGTTTTAGCACTATTGAAAAACTTGCTAAAACCTTAAACGGTGAAGTTGGTGCTTCGCGGGCTGTAGTTGACGAAGGCTGGATTGATAAAGAACATCAGGTTGGACAGACCGGAAAAACCGTAAAACCAAGAGTTTATATTGCCTGCGGTATTTCAGGTGCCATCCAGCATAAAGCCGGTATGGATAGTTCTGATATAATTATTGCTGTCAATACCGACCCGGAAGCTCCAATTTTTGAAGCGTGTGACTATGGAATTGTAGGTGATTTACACCAGGTAGTGCCGATGTTAGCAGAAGCCTTTGACCAGGCCGTTAATTAATATATAAGAAAATAAGATATTATACTTTGTAGGCTGGAATCTTAGTTGATTCCAGCTTTTTTCTTTAATGTAAAAATTTAATTATATATTTTTTTACATATTTAATAAAGTTCTCTTCCTTAAATATATTGATAATATAGTAGTCATCCCTATTAATGTTAAAAGTTTGTTAAAAAATGATGACAGTTATTAAAAAATGTCATTAACTGTTAGTGTCAAACGGTTATATTTCAATCCTTGTGCAAATTGTCTGAATATTGTACCATTGAATCAGATTAAAGAGAGTTGTATTATTAATTTTTTATTAATTTAATAATAATCAAAAGAGGGAGTGTAGTAAATGAGAGAGAAGATTCAAAGTTTTGGTCGATTTTTGAGTGGTATGGTAATGCCCAATATTGGGGCTTTTATCGCCTGGGGCCTTATTACAGCTTTATTTATTCCGGATGGATGGTTTCCAAATGAAAGTTTTGCTAATCTAGTTGGCCCGATGATAAATTACTTATTACCACTGTTAATCGGTTATACTGGTGGTAAGTTAGTGCACGGCAGACGCGGCGGAGTAGTCGGTGCTATAGCAACCATGGGTGTAATTGTTGGTGCCAGTATTCCAATGTTCTTAGGTGCCATGATCATGGGGCCGATTGGTGGTTGGGTAATTAAACAGTTTGATAATATGGTAGAAGGCAAGATTAAATCTGGTTTTGAAATGTTAGTAAACAACTTTTCAGCCGGTATTTTAGGTATGTTACTCAGTCTATTAGCTTATACTGTAATTGGACCTTCTGTAACAGCTCTAAATAATGTTTTAAGAGCTGGAGTTGAATTTGTGGTTAATGCCGGCTTACTGCCACTGGCTTCATTATTTATCGAGCCCGGCAAAGTACTATTTTTAAATAATGCAATTAACCACGGTATTTTAAGCCCGATCGGTGTCCAGCAGGTTGAAGAGATGGGTAAATCTATTATGTTCCTTCTGGAAACAAACCCCGGTCCCGGTTTAGGTTTACTTGTAGCTTATTGGTTAGCCGGTAAAGGAAATGCTAAAACCACCGCACCTGGTGCAATCATAATTCATTTCTTCGGAGGTATCCATGAAATCTATTTCCCATATGTACTGATGAAGCCTTCCATGATAATTGCGGTAATCGCAGGTGGAATGACCGGTGTATTTACCTTTGTTGTAACCGGAGCTGGACTTGTAGCAACTCCTTCGCCTGGTAGTATCTTTGCCGAGATGGCGATGACTCCTCCCGGCAACTTTATCCCGGTACTTTCCGGTATAGCATTATCAGCGATCGTTTCATTTTTAGTTGGTTGGGTAATATTGAAGAGGTCTCCCAATGCAGAGACAGCTGGCGACTTAGGTGCAGCCACCAGCCAGATGGAAAGTCTAAAAGGTAAAAAGTCTTCCGTATCTGATACAATTAAAAAAGATCTCAAAGAAGTAGATAGAATTATTGTGGCCTGTGATGCAGGCATGGGTTCAAGTGCAATGGCTGCGACTCAGCTAAAGAATAAATTAAAAGAAGCAGGTTTAGGAGATATTCAGGTAGATAATGCAGCTGTAAATGAAATTCCGCTTGATACAGATATCGTCCTCTTACATGAATCATTACTAGAGAGAGCTAAAAACAGGGTGCCAGATGCAGAATTTATTACAATCGACAACTTCATGAACAGCCCTGCTTATGATCAATTAGTAGAAAGATTACAGTCATAATTTTTAAAATTATGTTATAATGGAAGCGGTAGGTTTTTAACTACCGCTTCCATTTACCACATTAGAAACGGGGTAAAAGAATGAATTTAAAAAATCTTTCTTCACGGGAAAAGAAAATATTAAAGATCCTGATCCAGGCAGAAGAATATCTTACCGCCCAAGAATTAGCGGAAAAAATAGGAGTAAGTAAGAGAACTATATCTAGAGAGCTTTCCAAATTAAAAAAGGCAGTAAAAAAATCAGATTTGGAACTAAAATCCAAACCGAGTGTAGGGATATTTTTAACAGGAGAGCAAGATTTAGTAGATGAATATAGCCAACAATTACGTAATTTTGATTCTACCTTTGATTATTCGCCTGAAGGCAGGAAAAAATATATAATTGAACAGTTTCTGTTTTCTAGCCGTTTTCAAAAATCGACTGCTTTAGCTCACCGATTAGCTGTAACCAAAGCTACAATCAGTTATGACTTAAATAAAGTAGCTGATTGGTTTGAAAAAAGAGGGCTAAATTTAACGAGAAAGCAGGGAGTTGGTATTGAGTTAGAGGGTCCAGAAGCTAACTTTAGGAAAGCAATTATTGACTTTCTTTATGAAGATATTGGAGAAGATAATTTTCTATCATTGGTTAGAAATAGGGTGAATAATAAATTAGACGATGTAAAACCGCGGGAAAATATTTTACAGACCAAATTAGATATTTTAAATTTTATTAGTTTCGAAACCTCCAGTAAAATCGAAAAGGGAGTAAAAGATATATTAGATGATCATCAGTTTCAGATGGTTAACAGTTCCTACATGGGACTTATCATCCATTTGGCTTTGGCCATAAAGAGATTAGAGAGTGGGGATGAAATTAAGGTTAGCCAGGATAAGTTAGAGAAATTGAAAAAGTCTAAAGAATATAAATTGTCAGAGAGAATAGCAGATAAATTAGAAGAAATATTTAATCTAGAGATACCACCCGATGAAAAGGGATATATTACTATGCACCTAAAGGGTGCCAAGATAAGAAAAGATATTGAATTTATTGATGAGCCACTTGAAGATGAAGAATTAGAAGCAATCAAGTATGCGAGGCGATTGGTCAGAGAAGTAGAAAAAGATTTAAGTTTTCAGCTAATAAATGATTACAGTCTAATTTCAGGTTTAACTACCCATCTGGAGCCGGCTCTTTCCAGACTGAAAATGGGATTGGAAATAAGAAATCCTGTTTTAGATGAGATAAAAGAAGAATATGAAGAGATCTTTAATATTACAAAAGGTGCTTCCCAATTATTAGCTGAAGAATTAAATTGTGAAATACCAGATTCTGAGATCGGTTACTTAACCATGCATATTGCTTCTGCTATTGAAAATATTAATTCCAGTGAAAGTCAATATAGGGTTTTAGTGGTTTGTTCCAGTGGGATAGGTAGTTCAAAAATTTTGGCTGCCAGACTGCATAAAGCTTTAGATAATGTCAAAATAGTGGCTGAGACCTCGGCCCTAGCAGTAGAAGAATATATGAATAATAATATTGATATCATAATTTCAACGGTTTCTTTGGAAAATTATGAGGATAAGACCATTATAGTATCACCAATGTTAACTAAAAATGACATAAAAAAGATAAACAGAAAGATTAACAAGTTGAACTTAAATAAGATCAAAAGAGATCTACAACCTGATGTAAAAGATAATAAAGAAAAGACGTTTGATGAAAAGCTAAAAGTGATTTCAAAGTTATCAGATGATACTTTAAAATTGATTAATGAATTTAGAATAATTAATTTAGGTAATGTAAACCACCATGATGAAATAATAGAAAAAATAAGTAAAGAAAAATATTTTCCGGCTAATTTTGAACTAAATAAAATTAAGAATGAGTTGCGGAAGAGGGAAGAAAAGGGGGCAACTATTATCCCCGAGATGAGATTGGCTTTAATGCACAGTCGAGTTGAAGAACTTCCACACCCCTATTTATCCCTAGTCACCTTGGCAAATGAGATTAAGATAGAAAATACGGACCGGGAAGTAACAATTGACAGAGTGATTGTATTGCTGGCACCACAGAACATTTTAAAAGAACAGCTAGACTTGTTAAGTAGGTTTAGTGCTTCTATCATTGAGAATGAAAATTTTAATGAAATTATACATGCTAATTCAAGAGAAGGGTTTTTAAATTATTTTCGAGAGATAATGGATAATTTCTTTTCAGACTATGTTGATATGTAAAGATAAAGGCTTTCAATTTATAAATTAATTATAATTAAAAGGTGGAGATAAAGATGGGTTTTTCAGATATGTTTAATAAAGAGAAAAAAGAAATGTTATCAAAAGATCTTATTAAATTAGATGTAAAGGCAGATAGTATGGAAGAAGCAGTAGAAATAGCAGGACGTTTACTATATGAAAACGGTTATGTTGAAGAAGAATATTTGGAAGCTATGCAAGAAAGAGAAAAAGATGTATCGACTTATATGGGTAACGGAGTTGCTATTCCACACGGAACCAATGAATCTAAAAAGTATATTAAAAGTACTGGGATCTCCTTTGTACAGATTCCAGAAGGTGTAGACTTTGGAGAAGGGAATATAGCAAAACTGGTAATTGGGATAGCCGGCCAGGGAGATGAACATTTACAGATCCTGCAAAATCTGGCTACTGCCTTACAAGATGAAGATAAGACCAGCTTATTGGTGCGCACTGAAGATAAGCAGGTCGTGTTAGACAGCTTATTATAATATCTTAGCAATGAGGACTGGTTAAAATGATTAAAACTTTAACATTAAATCCGGCTGTAGATAAAACAATTATAGTAGAAGACTTTAAAATAGATAACCTTAATCGAGTAAAAGAAGTCTATAAAGACGCCGGTGGTAAAGGAATAAATGTTTCTAAGATGATAAACAACTTAAATGGTAAAACTACAGCAACTGGTTTTTTAGGAGGTTATACAGGCAAATATATAAAAGAAGAACTGGATAAGATGAATATAGAGCATGATTTCATAGAAGTAGAAAAGGAAACTAGAACAAACATCAAAATGGTAGACCGCAGCAAAAAAACCTTTACCGATATTAATGAAAATGGAGCTTTAGTATCAAAAGAAAAAATACAAAGGTTAAAAAGTAGTATATTCTCTAATTTAAAAGAGGATGATATTTTAACTCTTTCCGGGAGTGTTCCGAAAGGATTGAATGATACCATCTATGCAGAAATAATTGAGATGGCAAAAGAGAAAAAAATTGAAACAATTTTAGACGCAGATGGTAATCTTTTTGCTGAGGGTGTTAAAGCAGGTCCTACCCTCATTAAGCCGAATGATCATGAATTGAGCATGTATTTTAATAAAGATTTTAAAAATTTGGATGAGATGATAAAGGCAGCTCAAAGATTTTTTGACACAGGAATAGAAATGGTTATGCTTTCCTTAGGAGAAAAGGGTGCAGTATTTTTAAATAAAGAGAAGAAGATTAAAATTAACCCCTTGCAAATTACTGTTAAAAGTACTGTAGGAGCTGGAGACGCTATGGTTGCAGGCTTGGCCTTAGGGATGGAAAAAAAGCTGTCAGCTGAAGAAATGGTTAGTCTAGCAGCAGCAGCCAGCAGTGCTAGTTTAGTCAATAATGGAACCGAAATGGGTAAAAAAGAAGAAGTAGAAAAGTTTATAGAAAAAATTGAAATTTCATATATTTCTTAATGAATTTTGTTTAGTTCAATGTTCAAAACTATTAAATAAGGGTGATATCAATAATGCAAACTAGAGCAGTTCGATTATATGGTGAAAACGATCTAAGATTGGAAAAGTTTGAACTTCCGTCTATAAAAGAAGACGAAATATTAGCTAAGATTGTTTCAAATAGTATTTGTATGTCCACATATAAAGCTGTCATACAGGGAGCAAGACATAAAAGAGTCCCGGCCGATGTAGCAGAGAATCCTACTATAACCGGTCATGAGCTAGCAGGTGAGATCATCAAAGTAGGAGAAAAATGGCAGGACCAATTTGAACCGGGCCAGAAGTTCGCGGTTCAGCCTGCTTTAAATTACAAGGGAAGTCCCTTTGCCCCGGGTTATTCATATAAGTACTTTGGTGGCAATACCGAATATGCAATTATACCTCCTGAGGTCATGGAACTGGGATATTTGCTCAAATATGAAGGTGATGCCTATTATGAGGCCTCTCTGGCGGAACCGATGTCCTGTATAATTGGTGGATACCATTCGGTATATCACACAGAAGATAATAACTATATTCATAAGATGGGAATAGTTGAAGATGGTAAGGTAGCTCTTTTAGGAGCAGCCGGTCCGATGGGGTTAGGAGCTATTGACTATGCCCTACACGCAGAAAAAAGGCCCGCTATGATTTTAGTAGCTGATATCAATCAGGATAGATTAGATAGAGCTTCCAAACTGTTTTCATCTGAAGCTAAAAAACAGGGTATTGAACTTAAATTTGTCAACACCTCTGGATTTGATAACGTTCCTAATAAATTAAAAGAAATCGGGAGCGGTGGATTTGATGATGTATTCGTCTATGCACCTGTCAAGAAGCTGGCAGAACAGGGAGATCAAATCCTTGGTAAAGACGGTTGTCTTAACTTTTTTGCTGGTCCTACTGATAAAGAATTCTCAGCTGAGATAAATCTTTATGATGTCCATTATTCTGCTCACCATATCATGGGTTCTACAGGAGGTAATGATGATGATATGCGCGAATCTCTCAAAATGTCAGCTGCCGGCAACCTGAATCCCGCTACAATGATTACCCATGTGGGCGGACTTAATAGTGCAGCCGAAACAATAATGGATTTACCAGAGATCCCAGGCGGTAAAAAGTTAATCTATACCGGGATAGATATGGAATTAACTGCAATTAAAGATTTTAAAGAAAAAGGTAAAGATAATCAACTATTTGCTGACTTAGCTGAAATTGTTGAAAAAAACAATGGTCTTTGGTCAGCAAAGGCAGAAAAATATTTATTAGAAAACTGTTAATAAGAAAGAATTAACTTAAGATATTTTATATATAAATTATAAAAAATTGAAGGGATGATTATATTGGCAGTAAAAAAGACGGTTAAAATCAAAAATAGTACAGGTTTGCATGCCAGGCCTGCTGCTTTATTTGTCAAAAAAGCAGGCGAATTTGAGTCAGATATTAATGTAATTTTCAATGATAAAGAAGTAAATGCAAAAAGTGTGATGGGAGTTATGAGTTTAGGAGCAAGCAAAGGAAAAGAGATTGTAATTCAAGCTGAAGGTGAAGATTCCCAAAAAGCAGTTGAACAACTTGTAAAGTTTGTGGAATATGAGATGCCAAAAGAAAATGAATCCAGTGAAGATGAGGAGTGATTTGCATGCAAGGTATTGCTGCTTCACCTGGAATTGCGATCGGTAAATCTTTGATTAAAAAGGATAAGAATGTAGAGATCGACAGAAACACAATTTCAGATGAGCAAATTGAAAATGAGATAAACAAATTACATTCTGCCCTTGCTAAGGCCAAACAGTCCCTAAAAGAATTAAAAGAAAGTACTGCTGCCAAGCTGGGTGAAGAAAAGGCAGAAATATTTGAAGCTCATATGATGATTTTAGAAGATCCGGAAGTTGTACCTGCTTTTGAAAAGAAGATTAAAAATGAAAAGATAAATGCAGCCGCCGCGGTCAAAGACGTTATAGATAAATATGTAGCTATGTTTTCTGCTATGGAAGATGATTACTTAAGAGAACGCGGGGCCGATATACGTGATGTGGGGATGCGGGTAATAAAAATCCTCTTGGATGTTGAGGATATAACAGATAAAATGGAAGAAGATGTAGTAGTGATAGCAAAAGATTTAACTCCTTCTGATACTGCTCAGCTTGATACAGATAAAGTTTTAGCTTTTGTAACCGAAGAAGGTTCCCGGACTTCTCATACAGCAATTATGGCCAGATCGCTTGGTATTCCGGCCGTAGTAGGAGTAGGGGATGATTTATTAAAAGAAGCAAATGATAATTCACAAGTTATCGTTGATGGTAATAATGGAAGAGTATATTTTTCTCCTAGTGTCGCCACTTTAGATGAATATCAAGAAAAATTAAAAGAATATAATAAAGAACAAAAAAGGTTAGAATATTACAAAGACAAAAAAGCTGAGACCAAAGATGGTAAAGAGATAGAATTAGTCGGTAATATGGGTAATCTTAATGATATCAAACCAATCGTAAATAAGGGAGGAGAAGGTGTCGGCCTCTTTAGAACCGAGTTTTTATACATGGATCGAAATGAGCTCCCGACTGAAGAAGAACAGTTTGAGGTCTATAAAGAAGTTGCTAAGCGGTTTGAAGAAAAGCCGGTCGTTATTAGAACCCTTGATATTGGGGGAGATAAAGATCTGCCTTATCTAAATTTCCCAGAAGAGATGAATCCTTTTTTAGGTTATAGAGCTATCAGATTTTCTCTGGAAAGGGAAGAAATATTCAAACCACAGCTCAGGGCAATATTAAGGGCCAGTAAATTTGGTAATCTAAAGATCATGTTTCCCATGATTTCATCTTTAGATGAACTAAGAAAAGCGAAAGATAAGGTTAATACGATAAAAACAGAACTGGAAGCAGAAGGCATTGAATACAATAAAGAGATAGAGATCGGTATTATGATTGAAATCCCGGCCGCTGTTATGATCGCTGACCACTTAGCACAAGAAGTGGATTTCTTTAGTATTGGAACAAATGATTTGATTCAATATACAATTGCAGTTGATAGAACCAATGAAAAGATAGCAGAACGGCACACCCCCTACCATCCAGCGGTATTAAGGCTGATAAAAAAGACGATTGATTATGGTCATGCCCAGGATATATGGGTAGGTATGTGTGGTGAAGCAGCTGGAGATGAACTTTTATTACCCTTTTTATTAGGGGTTGAACTTGACGAGTTCAGTATGAGTGCAGTCTCTATCTTAAAAATCAAGGAGTTAATGTCAAAATGGAATAAAGTAGAAGCCCAAGAGGTTGCTCAAAAAGTCTTAAATTTAAAAACAGCTGGAGAAGTGAAAAGCTATCTTAAAGATATTAAAAAATAATATACATTTCTAAAAGCAGAAAGCCCCATGCGGGGCTTTTTGTTATCTATATTTACCAAATTAATTATAATGACTAGAAGGATCTATATAAAATCCACATTTACTTAATATTTTAAATTAAAATGCTTTACAACAAATTTTCTTCTTTAAGAGTTATAATAAATGAAGGACCAGATTCTTTATTATTCTCTACTTCAATTTCAGCCTCGTGATTTTCAATTATTTCTTTTACTATTGATAGACCAAGGCCGCTGCTTTTTTTGTCATCTCTGGTTCTTGCTGCATCAAGCTTATAAAAGCGCTGCCATATTTTTTCCTTTTTATCTTCCGGGATACCTTTCCCCTGGTCACTTATTATAATCTTAATTTCTTTTAGGTTATTATTTTCGTCATAATGATGAGTTGAGGATATTTTTATAGTTTTCCCTTGAGGTGAATATTTTACTGCATTTTCTATGAGATTTAAAAAGACTTCCCTGAATTTATTGGGATCCACATTGATATTTATTTCTTCATTTTCTAAATCTATTTTGATGTTGAGACTTTTTTCCTTAATTTCTTTTCGTTTAGAATCAACTGCAAATTCAATTAATTTATTTAATTTTGTTTTTTCTTTCGTGATAGTATAGCCCTCTGAATCTAACTGGCCGAGGAGAAGCAGTTCTTCTACTAGATAGTTTAAGTAGTCAGCTTCTCTTTTAATTATCTTAGAATATTTTTGTAATTTTTCTTCATCGAGTTCTTCTTCAGTTATAATTTCTATGAAGCCATTAATAGAGGCTAGAGGAGATCTAAATTCATGGGATATGTCAGCAATATATTCTTTTCTCATTTTTTCTAATCTTTTTTTCTTTTCGATATTATTTTTGATTTCTTCTACAGCATAGTTATAGGTATTCACTAAATTTTTTATTTCCTCTGTGTTTATACTATTTTCTTTTACTTTAGTATACTTACCGTTTGAAATATTTTGGGCGGCATTTTGTAAATTATTAATTGGTTTCACGATGTTTTTACTGAATTTAATACTAAACGAGACTGCGATTATTAAACCGACGATAGAAGCATAGAGGATCAGCTTTAGGATATCGAAGAGAGTGGTCGTGATATCATCTAATTTGGTCTCCAATACTATTCCTCCGATTACTTCCAAACGTTTTTTATCACCTGTATCTATGGTTACATCATCAGCTGTTTTGAGCGGGTCTTTAAAAAGCGGGAATATCATAAGTAGGTGATTTTTTTCGGGGCCCTTTATTTTTCGAGTAACCTGGTTACCACTCATCACTTCTTTGATAGATTTATTTTCGATTTCCAAGTTGAAACTTTCAAAGTTAGATGAATTTAATATATACTGACCTTCATTATTTATGATACCAATTTCCATACCGGTGGTATTGGAGATGGTATTCAGGCGTTTTTTACTTTCCTCTTTATTAATTCTCTGCAAATTTTCGCCCTCGATATATTCATTTACTACTTCTGAGATTCGATGGCCATTATTGGTAGTTTTCCATTCTCTTAAGCCGTAGTAGTAGTTTTGAATCAAATAGCCAAATACTAGACTTATACTAAGTAAAGTAATGAATACAATTATTATATTGTAACTTAGAAGGCGCGAGAAGAAACTATTTGTACCAAATTTCATTTTTTTATCCCTCTATTTCAAATTTATAGCCGGTCCCCCAGACTGTTTTCAGGGGTGTTTCTTGCATCCCCTGATTTTTTAATTTTCGCCTGATCCTTTTGATATGTTCATCAATGGTTCTCATCTCTTCACTATGGTCTTTTCCCCAGACTTCTTCCATCAGTTCTTTCCTGGTAAAGGCAGTATCTTTGTTCTGAGCCATAAAGGTAAATAGGTCAAATTCTTTTGGGGCGAGATTTATACTTTTACCGTTGTATACTACCGATTTACCCTGGTAATTTATGACTAGATTGATCTTTGGGAAAGTAAATTTATTGGTATTTTCTTTTTTATTAATTTGATTGGCGTTTTCGAATCTTCTTAAAACCGCTTTAATCCTTGCCCTGAGTTCGCGGGGGGAGAAGGGTTTAGTAACATAATCGTCTGCCCCCATCTCTAACCCGAGGACTTTATCGGTTTCTTCTACTTTGGCAGTTAGCATAATAATTGGAGTATTAATATCATTTTCCTTTAACTGTTTACAGATCTCCCAACCGTCCATTTTAGGCAGCATTATATCGAGCAGAAGCAGGTCATAGTCTCCAGTTAGGGCTTCCTGATAACCGGACTTTCCATCGGTGCGGAAAGTGATTTCCGTATTATATGTTTCTAACATGGCTTTGATCAGTTCAAATATATTTTCATCATCTTCAATCAGAAGGAATTTTTTATCATTAAGATTCATAATATGCTCCTTTCGTTTACACATTGTTTATATTTTCTTTATTCTTTATAAACCGTGAAAGTCCTTGTTTTGATTTAAAAGGCCCAATAGAGGTGAATAATTTTACATATAGTTTGATTTTTGTTTATATTTTGTTTATAATTATAAACAACAAGCCAGTGAAGTTTTAAAAACTATTTAAATTTGGAGGGATAAAATGGCTAAAGAGGAGAAGTCTACAAAAGAGAAGATTTATAAGTACGTTAAGGTTGGAGTTGTCATTGTCTTTGTATTTTGGCTGGTCTTTGCTATCAATGGTGTTCAAAACCAGGCGAAAGAAAATAAAAATGTAATACTTAAACCAGAATATGAAGTAACCTATTTACCGGGAGGTCCGGAAAGATTTGTCGGTGGTTATAGAGATGTAGTGAATGAAGAAAAGAAAAAGAGGATTAATACCGACAATTACCTCTGGACGACCTTGCTCGTTAAAAATGAAGGTAATGAAGATGCAAAAGACATTAATTTAACGATCAATTCTGCTTATCCAATGGCTAAGGTTTTAGTAAATCCCTCTGGATACATGAATGAAGTAGATCTTAATACAAATAAAGATAACCTTACTACTAAGATAGAGATAGCAGACTTAGAGATTGATAATAAGGCTTTTGTTTTTATTGGTTTTAAACCCGCTAATATAGAAAAACCATATGATCAAAATGATATGGTGAAGTGGGCAGAAAATTATCGCAATTACCTGCAAAAAGTTAATATGGAGTCTTTTAATACTGAAGACACATATTATGTAACAGGCTATAGAGAGATATTTAACACCGGTAGTTAAGTTGCAGCATTAAACTAATATCCTCATGAGGAACCAGCTTGACTAAGCTGGTTCTTTTTTTTTACGGATATATTCTTTTATCAGGTATGACTCCCCTTACTCCCCCGGTGGGATCTTCAATATCTCCCTCATATCTGGGTATTAAATGGATATGCAGATGTTTGATAGTTTGCCCTGCATATTTCCCTTCATTGAGCCCGATGTTATATCCGACCGGATTATATTTTTCTTCCAATAACTCTTTTCCCTTAATTATCAAATCATCAAGCGCCTTTTTTTCTGCATGAGTTATATCAAAATAACTGGCAACATGTCTTTTTGTTATAATAAGTAAATGACCTTGATTAACCGGGTACTTATCATAGAGGGCAAAAGCCCTATCATTTTTTAAAACTCTTTCTCCTGTTTCACAAAAAGGACATTGCAAGATAATCACCCCATTTTTATTTTATATTATATAGATTAAAGATTGATAGATTACTTTCCTTGTTTAAATATTTGACATCCCAGCTTATATTAAATATACTTAACATGTAATGATAATGCAAATCATTTGCAATAATATATTAATATAGATAGGAGTGTGAAGCAGTTGAAAGAAATGGCTGAGATAAAAAGTTTGCTGCAGGCTAATAACTTAAAGAATACAGGTCAGCGCAGAAAAATTTTAAAGACATTATATAATGAGGATAAACCACTTTCAGCTAAAGAGATCTTTTTTAAGTTAAAAAAAGATAATCCCAAACTAAAATTATCTACTATCTATCGCAATTTAAATAAATTTACTGAAAAAGATATAGTTAAGAAATTAAATATAAAAAATGAGAAGCACGAAAACCTATTTGAAGTTAAAACAGATAGGCATCACCATCATCTAATATGTGTTGAATGTGGAGATATTAAAGAATTAGGATGTCCGCTTGATGATTATCTTAAAAAAGTGGCTAAGGAAAATAATTATAAGATTAAAGATCACAGACTAACCATCTATGGAATCTGCAATAAATGTAAATAAAATTAAATTCAATAATAGATAAGTGGAGGTATAAAAAAATGAACAGGATGGAGATATTAAACTTAAAGGAAGGCAAGCTTTTAAAATTAGTTAATGAAAAATTTGATACCGATATTGATAGTATTATTGATGAAGATAATTTATCTGAAGCCTGGACTATCGCCCAAAAACTTTTACAAAAAGGTTACAGGGTTGATGTACAGGCTTATCCAGAATACAAGAAAATCGAAGGTATACAGATAGAAAGCGGTAGTCCCACCACTATCTTTGCAAGATATGGAAGTACCCCTAATTTTAAGACTGTTGTGGAAGGAATTTGTAAGCTTGGTCTGATCATTGAAGAAGAGGCATAATGAAATATTGTTCTAAGAATAAAATAATTTTTTAAAATACCACAAATAAAAAGGTGATACTCATGTATAAAGTTAATCAAGATCTTTGTATAGGCTGTCAACAGTGTATAGAAGCCTGTCCGGCGGGGGCAATTTCCATAGTTAATAATAAAGCCCAGATTAATCCTGATTTATGTAGGGAATGCGGCAACTGTCTACAGGCTTGCCCGGAAGGGGCAATATATAATGATACAAGTTATCAAAAACAAGAAATAGATAATGGTTCCTTTAATCAGAGAAGACCATTTTCTCAAAAAGGGATTAAGAGAAGACCCCGGAGAGGTTTAAATCAAAAAAAGGGAAGAGGTAATAAAAGAGGACCTGGTAAAGGTAGAGTCTTAGGTCGGGGTAAAGGTAAAAAGAACAATTAATTAATACCTGCTTAACAAAAGGGAGGTTCCATATATGGGAAATTTAATTGAAGCTAACATAAATAAGATATTTAATGAGATACCTGACTCGGTAATGGTAGTGGGAGCAGCTAAAAGCCAATCCCCTCTTGATGTTAAAAAAGCAGTAGAAGCCGGCCTAGAAATTATTGGCGAAAACTATATTAAAGATGCAAAAGAAGTCTATCACAGAATTAAAGATAAAGCACAGCTGCACTTCATCGGAATACCGGATAAAGCAAAGCATGAT
>DATGCJ010000212.1:0-14194 GCA_035312025.1 Halanaerobiales bacterium
GAAAATATCTCTGTCTTTTTATTACTATATATCTTCATCACTAATATTAAACCGGCAATTGCTCCTGTAACCGCCCCAAAAGTGGCCCCGGCTGCCGCATACCCCAGACCATATCTGATTAAGTAGTAAACAAGTCCAATCATGGTGATCATTCTTACCAGTTGTTCTAAGACCTGGGAATAGGCGGTCGGAACCATATTCTGCAGTCCCTGAAAGAAACCGCGGTAGGTAGCCATAATCGAGACAAAAAAGATGGCTGGTGATAAAGCTAACACTGCATAAAAAGCTCTTGGATCCCAGTTAAGCATATTAACCAGGGGTTTAGCCATAACAGCCATCAGGATTGAAAAGAACAAACCTACCACAATACTTAATTTTCTTCCTACCACAAATATCTTGAAGGCAGCTTTGCGCTGGTCTTTAGCCACCCGGTCTGAAATTAGTTTGGCCAAAGCGATCGGTATACCGGAACGAGATACGACAAGCAGGGTAGCATAGATAGGATAGGCCATCTGATATAAACCGATACCTTCATCACCTAAAATTCTACTTAAAATGATGCGGTAGCCAAAACCCATTACCTTAGATAAGATACCGGCTAGACTTAATATAAATGCCCCTTTTAAAAAACTTGCACTCTTATCTGACATAAACAACTACTCCTCTATACTAAATACCTGCCTTTTTAAGAACTTTAATATCTTTTTCAATATACTTATCTTTTTATCCTTCAATATTATCTCAGGACTGGCCGCATTTCTGACCTTTAACTTTTTAGGATATTCATTTAATAGATTAACTATATAATCGCCTTCTATCTTATTATCTTCTCTAAAAATAACTCGATAGCCTGCAGAGCTTTCCGAAATATTTTTTACACCTAATTTCTTAGCTGTAGCATTTAATCTGCTGAGTTCAATTAAATTCATAACGGGTTTGGGTGGATCCCCAAATCTATCAACAAATTCATCAATTAAGGAAATAATATCCGCTTCACTGTCCGCTTTTTTAAGTTTTTTATACATTTCAATTTTTTGACGCGAATCAGAGATATAACTGTCGGGGATATATGCATCGATATCTATTTCAATTTCAACATCTTTTGCTTCTTCTTTTTGGCCTTTCAGATCCTGAATAGCACTATCTAATAACTTTGTATATAGTGAGAAACCTACTGCAGCAATATGGCCGCTTTGTTCGGCCCCCAGCAAATTACCAGCTCCCCTAATTTCTAAGTCGCGCATGGCTATTTTAAAACCAGAACCTAAACTTGTAAATTCTTTAATTGCCTTTAACCTTTTATTTGCTACTTCCGATAAGATTCTATCTTCTTCATATAATAAATAAGCATAGGCAATTCTATTGGAACGGCCCACCCTACCTCTAAGTTGGTAAAGCTGGGCAAGTCCCATATACTCTGCCCTATTTATTATTATAGTATTTACATCGGAAATATCCAATCCATTTTCAATAATAGTGGTACATACTAAAACATCATAACGCCCTTCATAGAAGTCCATCATGATATTTTCTAACTTTCTCTCGCTCATCTGTCCGTGAGCAACCGCAATTCTGGCATCTGGGACTAAATTACCAACCATATCGGCTTTCCGATCAATATCCTCCACCCTATTATGGACAAAATAGACCTGCCCATTTCTAGACAGTTCTTTATTGACCGCATCTTTAATTAACTGTTCATCAAATTCTCTGATATAAGTCCTTATCGGATAACGGTCTTTCGGGGGAGTTTCGATAACACTCATATCCCTAACCCCGATTAAAGACATATGCAGAGTTCTTGGAATAGGAGTTGCAGTTAAAGTTAAAACATCCACATTAGATTTTAAAGATTTGAGTTTTTCTTTATGGGCCACCCCAAACCGCTGTTCCTCATCAACTACCAATAATCCTAGATCATTAAAGTTCACATCTTTTGAAATTAAGCGGTGGGTACCAATTAAAATATCAATATTACCCTTTGCCAGCTGTTTTAAAATTTCCTTTTGTTCAGCCTGAGTTCTAAAGCGGCTTAACATTTCTACTCTGACCGGATATTGATCTATTCTATCTTGAAATGTATTATAATGCTGCTGGGCCAAGATAGTAGTTGGAACTAAAACAGCGGTCTGTTTTTCATCCATAGCAGCTTTAAAGGCTGCTCTAATGGCAACCTCTGTTTTACCATAGCCCACATCCCCACATAATAAGCGGTCCATCGGAGTATCAGATTCCATATCTTCTTTCACATCTTCAATAGCTTTAAACTGATCGGGAGTTAATTCATGGGGAAAGTCATTTTCAAAATCTTTCTGCCATTTAGTATCCTCTGAAAAATCATAACCATCTGTCATTTCCCGTTCAGCATATAGCTCTAAAAGACCAATCGCCATCTTTTTAACTGAATTCTGGACGCGCTGTTTTACCTTCTGCCATTCGTTCCCACCTAATTTATAAAGCTTAGGTGGCTGGCTGTCGGCTCCAATATACTTCTGGACTAAATCTATCTTTTCAGTCGGTACATAAAGCTTATCGGTATCCTTATACTTGATCATCAGATAATCCTGATGCTTATTTTGCACTTCCAGGGTCTTTACTCCCAGGTACTTACCTATACCATGGTTCTCATGGACAACATAGTCCCCTTTAGATAATTCATTGACCGAGGAGATGCGAACTCCTTCTTCAAAATCGGAAATTTTTCTTTTTCTCTGCTGCTTTTTGCCGATTATTTCACGTTCTGAAAAGACAGCTAGTTTTAGATCGTCAAGCATGAAACCTGAAGAAAAACTTTCATCAGTTACATTAATTCTACCTAGATGTATATTATTACTATAGATACTTTTAATATCATTTTCTCTTAGATAATCATTTAACTTCTTTGCCTTAGACTCCGTATTTAAAGTTAAAAGGACGGTATAATCTTTTTTACTTAATTCGGTTAAGCGGTTTTTTAATAGTTCAAACTGTCCATTGAAAGATTCAACCCCAGCAGTTTTAAATCTTATCTTATCATCAATCTGGTTTAAGGGGCTCTCCTTTATTTCATCTGTAAAGTAAAGTCCCTCCATACCCTTATCAAAACTTAAATAATCGTCCTCCGATAAAAATATATTACCATAACTAGGTAAGATATTACCTTGTTCTAAAAGCGAAATAATGGTTTCTTCTAAGTCGCGATGGTAAGATTTAATTCTCTGCCAGACCCGTTCACTGTTATCATAAATTACATAAAAGTCATTATCCATATAATCAAAGATAGTGCTGAGCTTTCCTTCATAAAAGTAAGGCAAAAACTGTTCATAACCTTCAAAGTAGTGCAGCTCACTTAATTTATCTAAGTTCTCACCACTGAGTTCTTTTAAAAATTTAGCTTCTTCCCCGCTATCAGTATTTTCAAGTCTACTTATCTGTTTTTTATAGTCTCTCTTAATTTTAGGTAAAAACTTTTCGATCTGTTTTTTATCAAAGACAATTTCATTGACCGGGGTAATAGTAATATCATCTATATTTTCAACAGATCTTTGAGTTTCCACATTAAAAAATCTAATTGAATCTACTTCATCCCCAAATAGTTCAATCCGGACCGGGTCATCATAGATTAAGGTATAGATATCCAGTATGCCGCCCCTGATAGAGAACTGGCCCGGTTCTTCTACCATCTTCTCTCGTTCATAGCCTAATTGAACCAAACGAGAGCTAACCTCATTTAAATTAATTTCACTATTTATGTTAATATTAATACTTTTTTTCTCAAAGTATTCCTTCGGCATCAACTTTCTTAAGATTGAAGTTCCGCTTGTAATAACAATATTTTCATTACTGGCAAACTGCATTTCATTTAAGACCCTAATTCTTTCTTTTAAAATATTGAAGTCGGGATTGATCTTTTCATGAGGTAAGGTCTCTATTTCGGGAAAGATACTAACTCTTTCTTTATCTAAAACTCGCACGAGATCTTCATAGATTGTCTCAATCCTGCTGTTATCGTGGGTGATTATCAATACCTTTTTATTTAATTTTTGTATAATATTGGAAACTACAAAAGAAAAACAGGCCTCTTCTGGCCCCACTACCTTAACTTTTTGGTTGCTTTTGGTTAGCTTATTTAGATTTTGAATTTTATCTTTTTGAAAGATGTTTTCTGTATTAAGCATATATTCACCTAAATTTTTATTATAAATACCAAAATGACCCCTACTGAAAAGGTACGGGCCTTTTAGTTAAATTTATTCATTGTACTATCTAAATCATTTTTAATTAGTTCAATTATGATATTATCGACTTTTTTTAATGCCTGATCAATTCGTTTTTGTTGATCCTTATCAAATTCATGTAAGACATATTCCGTTACATCAATTTCTAAGGGACGTCCGATACCAATTCTGATTCTTGTTATTTGAATCGAATCCAAATATTCAATGATGGACTTAATCCCTTTATGACCTCCACTACCTCCACTGCCTTTTACTCTGATTTTCCCGGCCGGTAGGTCAAGGTCATCATAAATTACGATTAAATCCTTAAGGGAAATATCATATTTATCGATTAATTTAGAAACGGCCCGCCCGCTTTTATTCATATAGGTGAGCGGTTGGGCTAAAATTACCTTGGTATCTTCAATTTCCCCATCTGCTACTAAAGCTTCACACTCTTTATCAACATTTACTATACCGAATTCATCAGCCAACTGTTTAATAGCCATAAAACCAACATTATGTCTGGTCTCAGCATATTTTTTGCCGGGATTACCTAAACCAACTATTAATTTCAAGTTCATAACCTCCAGCCGACATATTAAGAAAATTAAGACGCAATCCCACATGGGATTACGTCTCTAATTTCATTTTTGTTTTTACTGAGTATAATAATCTTTGTCTTCGATATTTTCTTCTTCCTCTTCGCCTTCTTCGCCTTCTTCTTCCTCTTCTTCACCGATAACTTCTGGTTCAATGAATTCTTCTTCGAGTTCTTCTTCCTCTTCTTCTTCAATTTCTTCGGAAGGAGCAACAACTGTAACGATTACATCATCAGGTGAATTCAGAACATTAACTTCTTCAGGCACGTCTAAGTCCCCAACTTCTAATGAATCGCTAAGTGTTAATTCATCAATATCAAGTTCAATCTCATCTGGGATATTAGTTGGTAGTACTTCAATATCAACTTCTCTCATAAGTTGTTGTAGTACTCCACCTTCTCTTACACCAGGTGCATCTCCCACTAATTTGATAGGAACAGTAATACTGATTGTTTCGTCCATAGAAATATGTTGGAAATCAACATGAATGATTTCTTCCTTTATAACATCCTTTTGAAAGTCTTTAATCATTACTGTTTCTTCTTCACCATCAATGTCTAAATCAATAATGGCATTACTATAAAGTTTACCTTTTAAGTCATTGGGATCAACTGTTAATGCCTGAGGTTCTCTACTTCTACCATAAACAACACCAGGAATTAAACCTTGTCTTCTGAGTTCTCGAGCAACTCCTTTACCAGTTTTCTCTCTCTTTTCAACTTCAATACTGTATCTGTGCATGACATAATTCACTCCTTAATAATATTAAAATAATACACTTACAGATAAATCTTTAAAAATTCTATCGATGGCTTCTCCTACCAGAGGAGCCAAAGAAAGTACAGTTAAATTATCCAAGCCCTCACTATGTTTTTGGGGGATTGAATCTGTAACTATAACCTCATCAATACATGAGTTTTCTAATCTCTCAATAGCAGGTCCTGAAAATAAACCGTGGCTAGCACAGGCAAATACTTGTTTAGCTCCATTTTCTTTAAGTGCATTAGCTGCCTGTGTAATAGTGCCTCCCGTATCAATAATATCATCAAATAAGATTACATTTGAATCCTTAATATTGGATTGACCTACCACATGCATCACTTCTGCCACATTGGGTTTGGGACGTCTTTTATCAATGATTGACATCGGAATATTTAAGGTTCTCGCAATCGATCTAACCCTTTTCACAGATCCCACGTCAGGCGCAACCGCTGTTAGGTTATCTAAGTCTTTTTTCTTGAAATAATCAATCATCAAGGGAGCTGCGTAAAGGTTATCTACCGGGATATCAAAAAAGCCCTGAATCTGGGGGGCATGTAAATCTATCGAAAGTAATCTTCTCGCTCCCGCAGCAGTTAAAATATTGGCAATTAGTTTAGCAGTGATCGGATCACGCGGTTTTGCTTTTCTGTCCTGTCGGGCATAACCGTAATAAGGTACTACTGCCGTTATGCGCCGGGCAGAAGCACGTCTTAAGGCATCCACGATAACTAAAAGTTCCATAATATTCTCGTTAACAGGTGGACTGGTAGGTTGAATGATAAAAACATCGGCACCTCTAACTGTTTCATTGATTTCTACACTTACCTCACCATCTGCAAATCTTTTGGCCCGGGCATCCAGCAGTTCGGTACCAAGGTACTCACAGATGTCTTCAGCTAGGGCTGGATGGGAATTACCAGCAAAAATTTTTAACTTATCACTATAAGTCGACATATTATCCCCCTCTAATCATCTTTGGTTTTCATATATTCACGGGCAGGAACTCCTATAACTGTAGTATCCTCCTCTACATCTTTAGTTACTACGGCACCTGCACCTGTTTTCCCTCTGTCTTTTATTCTAAGAGGTGCAACAAGAGTAGAGTTACTGCCGATAAATACTGAGTTCCCTATAATGGTTTTATGTTTATTTACTCCATCATAATTAGCAAAAATTGTACCTGCACCAACATTGGTCTCACTACCGATTTCGGCATCGCCGACATATGCCAGGTGAGGAACCTTGGTTTTAGTGGCTATTTCAGCCTTTTTAAGTTCAACATAATCGCCCACTTTCACCCCATCTGCAATTATACAGCCGGGTCTAATATGGGCAAAAGGCCCTATGTTACAACCATTTTCAATTTCACTATTTTTTATTACATTACTATTTTTTATATCATTATTATTACCTATCTTACAATCTATGATATGGTTATGTGGTTTGATAGTATTATGTCTGCCAATTTTTGTATTTCCTTCTATATAGGTAAAGGGATAAATAACTGTATCTGAACCAATTTCTACCTTTTCATCTATATAGGTAGTTTCAGGGTCAATTATAGTTACACCATTTTCCATATGCCTTTTATTAATTCTGCCTCGCAATAATTTCTCGGCTTTAGATAAATTAACTCTATCATTAACACCTGTTATTTCTTCAGAATCTTCAATTTGAAATGGTAGGATTTTACCATTATTATCTTTTATATAATCAACTATATCTGTTAGATAATATTCATTTTGAGCATTATTATTATCAAGACTATCTAAGGCCCGATCTAAACTTTTACTATCAATACACATTATACCACTATTGATTTCATTTATCATCTTTTCTTTTTGGTCTGCATCGTCTTCTTCCACTATTTTAACTATTTCAGAGTCTTCATTTTTTATTATTCTACCATATCCGGCAGGATTTTTTAAGAGGGTGGTCATTATTGTTAAGTCTGCTGAATTATCATTATGGCAATCTGTCATCTGATTGATGGTGTTTTTCTTAATTAATGGTATATCTGCATAAAGTATCAAAACATCTCCATCATGCTTCTTTATATTTTCTTCTGCCTGCATGACTGCATGACCTGTACCTAACTGTTCGGCCTGCAGTTTAAAATCTACATTTTCCGCATTGACGGCTTCTTTTACAGCTTCCGCCTGATGGCCCACAATACAAACAACTGAAGAAGAAATTTCTGAAGCAGTATCTATGACATGGTTTACCATCTCTTTACCAGCAATTTTATGTAATACCTTGTTTTTATCAGACTTCATCCTGGTTCCTTTACCAGCAGCCAAAACAATAGTCAGTAGATCCGACATTTCCAATCCTCCTTACAGATTAATAGAGGTGCTTTTTAAAAGATCTCTATTTTCGTCCTTTATAACATTATTTATTTCAAAATTAATATCTAAATCCGGCATTTCATTATTGATCACAAAATACCTGATTAAAATAGGGTAAATAGTATCTTTAATACCATATTCCATTAAAAGACTTAGATTTTCATAAGCTGTAAATAAATCAACTACTTCCAAATTAAACAAGTTGGTGACAACATTATTCAAACCGGCCGATCCCATGATATTAGAGAGGTTACTCCACTGCATCAAATTCATGGTATCATCGTAGTAATATAGTTCCGGAATATCTCTCATATAGGCATTTTCTAAAATGCTAATATCAGAGTTGAAATTATGGCCGACTATTAATTCGGGGTTGTGTTTATCGATAACGGTTTTCAAAAAATCAATACCTTCTTTGATAGAAACAGATGGAGCTAACTTGCCATTGGTAAAGATAAAACCATTATCTATAATTTGAAAATTATCCATGACTGTGTATTGAATACAGTCCAATTCACTCTTTAAGTATTCAGTATCGATTCCCATTATTTTAGTAGCATCCGGTTTTTTACTCCACCTCTGATCCGGTTTAAAAGTTACCATCTCATTAAAAACTTCATCTATATTAATTAATTGAGACAATACTTCTGACTCAGAATCATTAATACCAATTGTCTCCGCAATTTCTGACGATTTAGCATTTTTAAACTTTTTTTCGGTCGGAAATCTCCGCAGTAATTTACGCAGTCTGTTGCCGTTTCCCAAAATTAAAGCAAGCTTAAATTTATATAAATCTTTATCACTAACATAGGGAGTCATAAAAAAATACCTCAAATCTAATTTAAAGTACCATGATTAACCGTTAGAAGTATAACAGAATCACTTTATATTGTCAAGATAATAAGTTGTTTATCTGCCTCGATAAAGGTAGAGCAACTAAACCACCAATAATCATTTGAGCATAGTCGATGCCAATTTCCGGAATAACGGCCGGCCAGCTGATTAAAAATCCTTTAGTTATGGCATAACCGACTACCATAATATTACCGCCGATTATGATCGCAAAGATATTACTCTTTAGATCTCCCTCTTTGGCCAGCTTACCAACTACAAAACCTTCTAATCCTTTAATAACAAAGGTAAAAGGGGCCCAGAGAGAATATCCCAAAAAGATATCCATCAAAGAAGATCCTAAGGCACCGGCAATTCCACCCGCCCGACTGCCGAATATCAGGGCTATTATATAGATGGCTACCTCCCCTAAATTAAAATAGGAAGAACTAGGCCCGGGAATATGCAGGTAAGTACCAACAGCAACAAAAGCCGTGAACATAGCCAAAAATGATATGAGGCGAGTAGATAGATTTTTAATTGAAAGATTCCTAATTTGATATTTTATGTCACCTCTCATAACAGTAAACCTCCTGAGAATTAATATTTCATTAAGTATTGGTCAAGTTCCCAATCATGTACTTTTGTACTGTAGTCATGCCACTCTACTTCTTTTGCAACTACGAAATGCTCATAAATATGCTGACCTAATGTATTTTTTATAACCTCATCATTATTTAAATAATCTACAGCCTTCATAATATCACCGGGAAGGCTTTCAATACCTCTTTCCTGTCTTTCCACAGTATCCATATCAAAGATATTATCGGTAGTCTGCTCACCGGGGTCAATCTTATTTTTAATACCATCTAAACCGGCTTTTAAGGTAACTGCCATTGCTAAATATGGATTGGCAGCTGGGTCAGGGTTTCTAAGCTCCAGTCTGGTACCTTCTCCTCTGGCAGAAGGAACTCTTACTAGAGCACTCCTGTTTTGAGTTGACCAGGTGATATATACGGGGGCTTCATAGCCCGGTAATAGTCTTTTATAGGAATTAATAATCGGATTAGTTATGGCTGTATAAGCTTTGGAATGTTTAAGTAAGCCACCGATGTAGTAATAGGCTATCTCACTTAAACCAAGCTCATCCTCCGGATCATAAAAAGCGTTTTCACCATCTTTATATAAAGACTGATGAACGTGCATACCAGAACCGTTTTCACCAAAAATAGGTTTGGGCATAAAGGTTGCATGTAAATTATGTTCCATGGCTATTCTTTTGGTAACGAACTTAAAAGTAGCAACATTATCAGCTGTTTGAAGCACAGGTGTATACTTAAAGTCGATCTCATGCTGTCCGGGTGCCACCTCATGGTGAGAGGCCTCTACTTCAAAATCCATCTCCTGTAAGGCTAGAACAATATCCCTTCTGGCTTTTTCACCTAAATCTACCGGTGAAAGATCAAAATAGCCGCCGTTATCATTTGTGATAGTTGTGGGATTTCCTTCTTTATCTTTTTCAAAGAGGAAAAATTCGGGTTCCGGGCCGGCGTGCATTTCATAACCCATTTCTTTGGCTTCTTTTATTACTTTTTTAAGGGTGGTTCTGGGACAACCAATAAATGGTTCACCGTCCGGGGTATAAACATCACACATTAAGCGAGCAATTGATCCCTCTTCTTTATGCCAGGGAAAAATTGCAAAAGTATCATAATCCGGTACTAAATACATATCGGACTCATGAATTCTGGTAAAACCTTCAATAGATGAACCATCAAACATGATCTCTCCATCCAGGGCTGCTTCTAATTGGTCAATTGTTATTGCTACATTTTTAATAATTCCTAAAATATCAACAAACTGTAGTCTGACAAATTTTACATTTAGTTCATCTGCTTTCTTTAAGACATCTCTTTTTGACATTTTGCTCATTTATTACTCACTACTCCTCTAATATTTTTTTATAATAATTATATTTATTTTATTATAACAATATATAAACAAATATCAACTAAAAATCAATTAAGATTTTAAATATTTTTCTTTCATCATCTTTAAGTCACTGGGTTTATCCACGTCAAAACCAATCTCAGGGTAATCTACAATCAGGGCTTTACATTTATGACCGATCATTTCGGAAACTTTCTTTTCTAATTCCGGGATCGTTAATTGTCTAAAGATGAACTTAATAATGATTTTAAATCCGAGCATCTGGCTCATTTTAAAAGGCTTTTTCCGTAAAGAAAGTAATTTATCATACCAGTCTAAGGGTCCCTGAATAATACTCGGGCTGACCATCACCACATTGCCGCCCGTGAAAGTTCCTTCTTTTAAATGCACATAAGTTCTCTCCACTTCCGGGTACATTTTTAAATTGTTCTCTTTTGAAATTAAAGGATAGAAAAAATCATGCTCTTTTTCTTGTTGGCAGCTTTTAATAAAGTCTTTAATAATCGAAGAAGTAACTAAGGGAATATCTGAAGTTAAAATAATTATATAATGTTCTTCATTTAATGCTTCGATCCCTCTTTTAATATTATCTACTAATGTACCTTCTGGTTTAAGTATGTTATAGTCTTTGTTTGAAACTTTATTTAATTCTTCAGGACCGACCATTACAACATTTTCTATCTCGTCAACACCTTCTACTGCATTTAAAACATGTTGAACCATCGGTTTACCGGCAATTTCTATTAAAGATTCATATTCTTTATCGGAATAGTCTTTTAAGGCCCCGTCATTCTTTCCTCCCGCTATCACCAGTGCATCAAATTTCATTTCCAACCCCCCAATCTAACTAGGTCCTGAATTTATCTCATTAATGGTTTCAGTTAAAACTACATAATCCTGGGGTCTGTCCCAGTTTTTAACAACTTCTTTTGCTTCATCAACTTGGTCTTTATCTATTAACGAAAAAACAGTAGGACCACTACCTGTCATCATTGTAAAATTAAAACCCTGGTCGATTAGTTTTTCTTCTATTACCTCGATTTCATCTATTATCGTTTTGGTAACAGGTTCTAAAACATTTGCCCAACCGTCTTTTATATCAAGCGAATCTTTATCTTTAATTATCTTAATAAGTCTTTGAACAGGTATTTCTAAATCAACATTCTTTTTATCATAAAGTTGATAAACCTCTTTAGTACTAACTTTTTGAGGTGGTTTAATTAAGATAACCCACTTCTTTTTTAAAGGAGATAGCCAATTTAGTATTTCACCCCGGCCTGTAGCAAAAGCGGTTCCTCCTTTAATACAAAAGGGAACATCACTCCCGAGACCGGCCGCTAGTTCATGCATTGCTTTATAATCCATATCCAGTTCAAAAAGTTGGTTCATACCTTTAATGACAGCTGCTGCATCTGCACTGCCGCCGGCTAGACCGGCTGCTACAGGTATATTTTTATCGATATGAATATTAACACCTTTTTGGATTTTAGTCTTTTGCATCACTGCTTTTGCCGCCTGAGAGGCTAAGTTACTTTCATCTGTCGGAATCTCTTTACTATCTGTGATAATATTAATCCCTTTTTTAGAAGGAACAAGGGTAATATTATCATGTAATTTGATAGACTGCATTACCATTTCTAAATTATGAAATCCGTCTTCTCTGACATTTTTAATATCTAAAAATAAATTGATTTTTCCATAAGCCGGTATTTTGACTTTCTCCATGTAAACACCACCATAATGTTGTCAACGCCATCACTATTATAACACCTCTAATTAATAAATACAATTTATTAATTAGACTCCATTTTACTTAAAATAGCCAGGTATTCTTCTTTCGAATAGGGCGGTTTATTTAACTGTTTTAAAACCTTTTCCTTATCAATTAAGATATCAATTATTGTCTTCGCTAAAGCTTTAGCCGGTTTTATAATAGCCAATTCATAATCCTCTGTTTTAAAGTGGCGGGTGTGTAAACCACCGCTTACCCCGGAAAAAAAGGGGTGTAAGACCGGCATGATATGAGAAAGGTCTCCCATATCAAAAGAACCTGTAAATGTTTTCTGTTTAATTACTCTATCTTTAGGAACTAAACCTTCTAAATTATTAGTGAAAATCTCCATTAATGTTTCATAGTTAATTAATGGTAAATAACCGGGAATATCCTTAATTTCAACTTCTCCGCCAATTGCATCTGAACCGGCTTGAATAGCTCTATTTACTTTCTTGTTAGCATCAAAGACAGAGTCAACAGTACTACCCCTTACATAACTTTCCATCTTTACATCACTCGGTACGACATTCACCACATCTCCACCCTTAGTTATTACGGGATGAACTCTAATTTTATCACTGTCTTTAAAGGTTTCACGCTGAGCATTTATATTATTTATAGCTAAAACCGCTGCATTTAAGGCGTTTATACCTTCTTCCGGGGCACCCCCGGCATGTGATTCCTCACCTATGAATTTAATTTTTTTACCAATAAAACCATTTCCAGACGGCCCTACTATTACATCTTTCATGTCACCAACATCTAAGGAGTGAACCAACATGGCTATATCTATATCATCAAAGTAACCTCTTTTGATTAATTCCTGTTTGCCGCCCAAATAACTAAGCTGACCTTCTTCAATCAGCCTATCTCGATATTCGATCTCGATAAATTCTTCGGCGGGAACTGCCATAAAATCAATTTGGCCCTCTAATTCATTTAAGATGTTAGTCTTAACTAAACCAAAAGCAACTCCCAGCATAATACCAATTTGATTGTTATGACCACAAGCATGTACGGCTCCTGTTTCAGAATCAGCATCCGGATGGTCTCTACAAATCAGGGCATCTAATTCCCCTAAGACAGCCAGGTGAGGTTCATTGTCTGTCTCACCAATTGATGTTTTAACCCCTGTTACTGCGATATTTTCTTCCGGTTTTAATTTTAAAGTTTGGAAAGCATTTTTTACTAAAGCTGTGGCCTCTTTTTCTTTATAACCGGTCTCAGGGTTATTATATATTTGTTGGACTATATCAATAATTTCATTTTTATTTTCTTCTATTTTCTTGCAAACCTTATTTTTCAACTTATCCCGTCTCATATTTATACCTCTTCCCCAAAAGAAAAAGAAGGGATCTTTCCCTTCTCTATTGTTTTTTTATTCTTCTTAAATTAAAAAATGCTGTTAATTTATTATATCAACTCAAAGTAATATTTTCATGTAAAATCAAAATAAATTTGCTGTAATCTTAGCAGAAATTTAGATAAACATAAAAAATATTATTTGAATAAAGTACTAATTAGATATAACCCTACAACTCCAATTCCTATTGTAATAGCATAGGTTGACTTTTCTTTTTCCATAAACATCCTGGTATCCCACCAGGTTTTTGGGAGTTTAACTATTTCATTGGCTTTCCATTTTTCTTTACGGCCAATTGCAAAAACATATTTGCCTTTTTCCTTATTTTCATCGAAAACTGCTAGATAATAGGTGCCGTCAGTGGGGGC
>DATGCJ010000213.1:0-2416 GCA_035312025.1 Halanaerobiales bacterium
ATTCAGAATTAATTGGCAGCAAGACTGATGCAATAGAATATATTGCCCCTTTTCTTACTCTTGATGGTCTTAATTACTTAGCAGAAATAAATGATTTAAAACAGGTGAGTAAAAAATGGAGATTGCAGGAAAACAAATAAATCCACCCATAGCAATTGCCCCTATGGCCGGTGTAACAGATTATCCTTATAGACAAATTTTACGGGAAATGGGAGCTGAATTGATCTACACAGAGATGGTTTCTAGTAAGGGCTTAGTCTATGGAAGTAAAAGAACGGAAGAGCTATTAGATTATGATAGATATAGTGATGGATATATTAATGTGCAGGTTTTTGGGGAAGAACCAGAATTTATTGTTAAAGCTTCTAACAAAATAGAAGAAGAATATCAACCAGATTTTATTGACTTAAATATGGGCTGCCCGGCCCCCAAGGTAGTAAAAAATGGGGCAGGCTCTGCTTTAATGAAAACACCATCTTTAGTTAAAAAAATTGTAACGTCTATGGTAGAAAATTTAAAGACCCCTGTTACTGTAAAAATTCGGGCTGGCTGGGATGAAGATAATATCAATGGGGTTGAGATCGCCCGGATTGCTGAAGAGGCAGGAGCCCAGTTAGTTGCTGTTCATGGCAGAACAAGAGAGCAGTATTATTCTGGCCAGGTAGATTATGAAATAATAAAGCAGGTTAAAGAAGCTGTGAACATTCCAGTTATCGGTAATGGGGATATCTTTGATTTAGAATCGGCAGAGAAGATGTTTGCTAAAACAAGTTGTGATGGTATTATGGTTGCACGGGGAATCCAGGGTAATCCCTGGCTGGTCAAGAGATTATTAAAATATTTAGGAGAAGGTATAAAAATACCCGCACCATCCCCTCCAGAAAAAATAGAGATGGCACTATACCATCTGGAAAAATCCGTGAATTATTATGGAGAAGAAGTTGCCATTCCCAAGATGAGAAAGCATGTAAGTTGGTATATTAAAGGGTTAAAAAATTCAACTTATGTTAAAGATGAGATTAACAAGTTAAAAAAGAAAGAAGATGTCATAGAGACTCTCAAAAAGTACAAAAAAACTTTTTAAATTAAGTCTCTTTAGGGGCTATTTTTTTTGCATTTATATATATAAAATGTTAAAATATGTATGTGCACAAAAATGTGTACAGAGGGGAGATCTAAGATGAAATTTTATAGGATCGGGGATAAAGTTATCAACAGTAAATATTTAGATAAAACTATTAGCAAAATACTTAAATTACGCCAATCCGGCCTTTCTCAATCTAAGGTAGCTGAAGAACTGAATATTGAACGTTCCTTTATCTCGCGATTAGAAAGTATTGGAGAAATAAGAAGAGGCAATAAAATTGCTCTAGTGGGTTTTCCTGTCGAAAACAAAGAAGAAATTATTGAAATAGCCAAAGAAAATGGTTTAGAATATACACTTGTTATGACAGAAGAAGAAAGATGGGATTTTATTCAAGAGAAGTCCGGACTAGAAATTTTTGAGGATGTTATTGAAATTTTAGTAGAATTAAAGGAGTATGACCTAACAATATTTTTAGGTTCGGATATGAGATTGGATTTAGTAGATAAATTATTAGATGGAAAGGTTATTGGGATTAAGTTAGGTGAATCTCCCATAAAAGAAGATAAATATGTAGATCCAACCCAGATAAAAAAGATATTAAATTCTTTTTAAACTTTAAATTTTCACGTAATATGTCAGGAGGTCACTATGAAAAAAGTTATTAGCATCAGTTTGGGTTCAGATAAAAGGGATCATAAAGTTGAAACTGAATTTTTAGGAGAAAAATTTATCGTTGAAAGAAGGGGCACTAATGGTGATAAAAAGAAAGCTGCCCAACTTTTTACGGAACTAGATGGAAAGTATGATGCTTTTGGGATGGGTGGTATTGATCTTTCCATCCAGGTGGCAAATAATGAATATTATTTCAGAGATGCTAAAAAATTAATCAAAGATGTGAAAAAAACTCCTGTCGTGGACGGTTCTGGTTTAAAAAACACATTGGAAAGAATTGCTGTTAACTATATCGAAGATAACTTAGATATAAAATTACATAAGCAAAGAGTATTGTTAACTGCAGCTTTGGATAGATTTGGTATGGCGGAAGCATTTGTTGACAAAAAGGCAGATTTAGTGTGTGGTGACTTAATATTTGGACTTGGACTTCCGATTAGAATACATTCCCTGAAAGCCTTAAAAATTATAGCCGCTATAATTGCTCCGATAGTAACTATACTTCCTTTTGAATTAGTTTATCCGACAGGCAGTAAGCAGGATAAAGGAAAAGAAACAGACGACAAATTCAAAAAGTTTTATGATGAGGCCGATATAATAGCGGGTGATTTTCATTATATTAAAGCACATTTACCAAATCGGATTGATAATAAAATT
>DATGCJ010000214.1:0-2382 GCA_035312025.1 Halanaerobiales bacterium
TTATAGAGGTAAAGAGATGGTTGAGGCAAGAGTTACAATAGCTTTAGAATTATTTGATAAGGCAATAAAAGGTGAAAAAATTAAAGAAAAACCAATGCTCTGGAATCTCAGATTTTTAAGATACTTCTTTTAAATATATTATACGAGGTGTTAATAGATGGAAATAAGAGAAATGAAGATAAAAGACTATCAAAAAGTATACAGCCTATGGGAAGAAACTGATATAATATTAAAAAAATCGGATGAAAAGCAGGAGATAGACCGAATGTTAAAAAGAAATCCCTATACTTGCCTAGTAGGCTTAAGAGATGATGAAATAGTAAGTGTTGTAATGGGTGGTTTTGACGGACGGCGGGGATATGTTCATCACCTGGCAGTTAAGCCCGAACTACAGGGGCAGGGGCTGGGAAGAGAAATGATGGATGAATTAATGAATAGGTTTGAGGAACTCAAGGTTATCAAGGTTCACTTATTTGTGGAAGAGAATAATAAAGATGTCAAAGCTTTTTATCGAAACATAGGATTTGAAGAGAGAACCGACCTAACTGATTTCAGTAAGACATTAATCAAATAATGAGATAGATTAAGCAATAGCTTAGGAGGATAAACATTGGATATTGAGTTTCATTATTATGTAACTTATTTAACAGCTTTAAAAGCAGGTTTTAAAAGAGAAAAGGCAGAAATTATTGCAACTTCTGCCCAACTTGTTGATGACAATGTAGAAATTAATTTAATAGAAAACCAAAAGGGAGAAATATATAAGACCTATATAAGTCAGACTGCTAATATCTTAAAACCAAAAGAAGAACTATTCAGGATCTATCCGATTTTTCATTTTATACCGGGAGATCCTTTTGCTTTTTCAGCCCAAAGAAAAGATGGCATTATGCATCTTTTAAATACAACTCCTGATAATGATAACGCAAGGTTTTTAATGGAAAGAGCTTTAGATTCAAATAACTTATATCGTATCGGGATTGCGGCTCATGCCTATACAGATACCTGGGCCCACCAGAACTTCACCGGTTATTATTCATCTTTCAATGGATTGAGCGGAGTTTTAGAAAAGGTAACTCCTAATATCGGACATGCAGATGCCAAACATAATCCTGACCTTATTTCAAATATCTGGGTTGATGAAAGATTGATTTCAGCCCATCAGGTAGTAGATAATAATTCAAGGTTTATTGAAGCAGTATCGCATTTACTAGATTACTTGGCTGATTATAACAAAAATCAAATCAAAGACAAAAAAACCTTTTTAGATAGAATTAAAAGGATATTTTCTATTAAGGGAAACAAAAGTTATCACAGGTTTAAAAGGATTAATGAGTATAATAAATTAAGCAAAAGATTATCTGATTATGAAATTCCTGAATACGAAAAGTACAAATGGTTTGAATCTTCTGTAGACGTATTTAATGATGAAAATATATTTTTACCCAATTTAAATTACAATGAAATAAGTTATAAATGGAAAGATGGAGAGC
Source organism: Halanaerobiales bacterium (assembly GCA_035312025.1). Classification (GTDB taxonomy): domain Bacteria; phylum Bacillota; class Halanaerobiia; order Halanaerobiales; family M55B127; genus M55B127. The sequence continues at coordinate 1,494 of DATGCJ010000214.1, forward strand.
ACAAGAAATCCCCCTATTACCTATTCTGTGAGGCTATTAAGGGGCATCAGTTAGCAGGAGAAAAAATATTTGAGCAGGAGAAATACAAGGGATTAGAATTGAACAATTGGTAAAATAAGAGATAAAAATTTTCAGAAAATACTTGAAATCTTTCCACCATTTTTTTATAATATAAATGTAAACGTTTTCCTAAAAGCTAAAAATTCATCATGAGTTTTTACAATTTTCTTCTCTAAAACCACCAAAATTCTTATATATTGACGCCAAATCACCTTTTTACCCACAAATTATACTTTATGTAATATATTCTTTAGATGTAAACGCTTACCTTTTAAGCGAAAGGGGTATTATTATGGTCCGGGGTTTAACTATGAAGGACATAGCAGAGAGAGCTGGAGTTTCTGTAGCAACGGTATCCCGGGTTCTAAATAATAGCAAACCCGTTAGTGAGGAATTAAGGGACAAAGTTTTAAAAGTTGTGAAAGAAACCGGATATAAGCCAAATGCTCTAGCTCGGAGTTTAATAAAACAGAGAACCGGAACAATTGGAGTAATTATCCCAGATTTAGATAATGAAACCTTTGCCGACCTCATTAAAGGTATTGAACTTATTTTAGATGAAAATGATTATGTATTAGTAGTAACCAATACTATGGGGCAGGTAGAGAAAGAGCTCGAAATGTTTCATCTTTTTGAAGAAAAAAGAGTTGATGGGATAATTTTTTCAGGTGTTTCCTTAACCGAGGAGCATAAAGAATTTTTTTCCAACTTTGAGATTCCAACCGTAGTAGTTGGCCAAGAATTTAAAGAATTGAACTTTCCTTCCGTAACTATTGATAATTTTCAAGCTGCTTTTGATATGACACAGTATTTAATAGATTTAGGGCAT
>DATGCJ010000215.1:0-3681 GCA_035312025.1 Halanaerobiales bacterium
TAATAAAACAAAAGAAAAAAGATAAGAAGATCGAGATAAAAACAGAAAGAATATTTAAAAGAAGTAAAACTAAGAATCTATATCCTGAAGCCAAAGAAGTACTGCCAGCATTAAAAAGTGGGAAAGTTAATGGAACATATAAAGCAATAAAGGCTTATGCCTTTTAAATAAATCTGAAAGAGAGTTTATCTTAAATCCAAAAGTAACTTGACACTATCACCATAAGATAAATCGTTGATTTAATATCAATATTATGATAGAATATATGTATAATAAAAATGGAGGTGCTATTTATGCCCAGAATCGAACCAAGTTCTGAACTGAGAAATAAATATAATGAAATTGCTCAATTTTGTCGTGAATATAATGAGCCTGTTTATATTACTAAAAACGGCAAAGGAGATTTAGCTGTAATGAGTATTGAGACTTTTGAACGTCTTGTTGGAAAATATGAACTCCATAAATTATTAGATGAAGGTATAAATGCAATGAAAAAAGGTAATGTTAACTCTTTTTCGAAAGTAGTAGGTGACGTAAAAAGGAATCTAAAAAATGAATAGATATGATATTGAAATTACTGAACCAGCAGAAAAAGATTTATATGAAATAGGGAGATATATTGCTAAGGAATTGTTAGAGCAGGATAAGGCAGTAGATGTAGTTGACAAAATAGCTAATAATATATATAAATTAGAAGAGATGCCGTTTAGAAATGCTATTGTTGATGATGATAAACTAGCATCTCAAGGCATACGAAAATTTATTGTAGATAATTATATTGTGTTTTATAATGTTAATGAAGAAAATAAGGTTATAACGATTATTAGGATTCTTTATAATAGAAGGGACTGGCTTAATATATTATAATTACGTTAAGGTACCGGGTACCTCACGCTAAGAGTAATCCTTGATTTTTTGTTGATTAGATATAACCCATCTTAGCTTCCTAAAAAGTAGTACATTTTAATAAAAAAGCCCGGCATAACCGGGCAGAAATAAATTTAATTTATATTATTTTATATGTGGTTAATCAGTGTACCTACTCCACCCGTTAAAATGTTTTTTATAATACTCTTATATGGTTCTTTTATTCCCAGGATCGGTCCTTCCCGCAATCCATCCATAGCACCAACAGTCAGCATTATATGGCTTCGGTCTGCTTCTGGAACTATTTTTCTTGGGTCCCAGTCTATTTCATTAAGATAATTGGCTAATTCAATTAAACTACTTTCAGCAGCCTGTCCGTCTGCCCAGTCTATATTCTTAAGTAACGAATCATTACTATCGTTAATTTGAAGCTCCAATTTATTTTCTATAGTCCAATTTACTTCTATAAAGCTATCATCATTTTCTATCTCAACCTTAATTAGCTCTCCTTGTTCATTAAGTTCCTCATTGATAGTAAATTCACCTTCTCCTGACCAGAAAAATTGTTTTTCATCTGTTTTTCCTTTATAATCCAGTTGAGCTACTGATTGTCCCATGTTAGACTTTGCTGTTTTTTCAAAATCTGTTGTACTGCCGGTTTCACTATATAATACTACTGTCTCTTGCAGCCAGTCAGGGGTCTGTGGGAAAGATATCCAAGGAGCCAGATCCAGAAGCAAGTAATAAGTATTACCGAGGTCATTAATCAGATTACTTTCCAGGGCTTCGGCATTATTCCAGGCATCTTCTGCAGATAGTTCCTGGTAAAAATTGGCTGTTAATGTCACATTAGAATCAGGCATGGAGTATTTAAAAGAAGACTCTGTCTCAATTTCCTCTCCATTAACTGTCCAGTTTTTAAATCTAAATCCTTCATTTGTCAGTGCACTAATGTCAATTTCCGTTCCTGTCGTATAATTTCCTGCTCCAATTACGGTACCTGCACTTTCTGAATTTACTATGATACTAAGTGTATGTTCCTTTACAGCAGTGTCACAGCCGCTTAATATTATCAGACTTGTCAACACAAATATACCCACTAACAATATAATTTTCTTACTTTTTATAATCATGAATATGCTCCCTTCTAATTTTGAAGTAGTGAGATTGTTAGAATCCAGCTATAACACTACATGTTGTTTTATCACCTCCTATTGTTTTTTTGACCTCATGTAATATTTAGACAGGTATTATTTATTTTCCAAATTATTTTTATGTTTTTTTAAATGTTTTACAAAATATTTTTAATATTTATAATAGTAATATTCATTATCAATTTCATAAATCCTGCAGAAAATTTATACTGAATTACTTCCCGACAACTAAGAGTATTATAATTACGCTAAGGTACCGGGTATTTCCCTGTATATTTCGAAAAATTTAATGTGCAAGTATTTAAGATAAGATTAACCCTCAAACTGACTTACAGTTGGTTTAGGGTTTTTTTGTATAAGTATAATTTAGGTTATCTTTTTCAGGGTAGATATAAATCTAAAGTAATAGAAGATGATGCTTATAATCTGTCTACTGTGTTTTTCCAATGCTTATTAATCATTGTCGTAAAATGTTTATTTATTTTTTAGAATTGTTTCAGGAACTTGGTCAAATGATTATGGCAAAATATATTGGGTACCATCTTTTTCTTTGGGAAAACCTGATACAACAGTAAAAGAGCTCATAGAAATGAAAGGACTGTCTGCAAAATTAAAAGAAGAGATAGATAATGTTTTTGAGGTATTAGCCTATGTACAGGCTGTTAATATGAATAACTACAGTGGTAATGAAGAAATATTATCGGATGGATTAAGGTGGGAAATATCGGCTCATCCGGAATATGTAATAGAAAATAATGAAGCTAACTGTTTTGCCATGGCTAATACAGTTGCCTATCTACTTGAAGGGGATTATGAAGAGGTGGGTGTTGTCTGGTGGTCTATTCCGCATTATGGTGGTCATCTTTATAATTATGTAAAGTATGAGGGGGAATATTACATTTTTAGTGCTTTAGCTTATACAATGCCATCTGATTCTACACCAGGTGTTGATGGCTATCCTGGATACGAAAACGGGGCTGACAATGGCTATACTGGTAACTTAAGAGGGCTTGTCCACCAGATTTTAGAAGATGAAAATGGTAATCCTAATTTTGATCCCTGGTTCAAGATAGAGAAAGACTTTCATGAAAACCTAACTTTTATGGCCATAATTCCTACAACAGGTTTTGCAGTGATAGGTTCACATGGAGAAGATGAAAATGCTTACCATGTTGCTACAGACTTTCCATTAGATAAAACTATAATTGTTCGTGAGACTCCTGTCTATTTGACCAAAAACCAAAAAGCACCTGAGTGGAAGAGAGGTCTCTATGAATAGTAGTTTAGGGTACCGGGTACATACCGGAAATTGCCTTTTGGAGAGAATAGGAGAAAGCTAGGTTTTAAATTAAGTAAACCACAGCAGAGATTTTTACTCTACTGTGGTTTAAATTTCGATTTTATTATTAAAATTTAATTATTGACTATACTGCGAAAAATGGATTGTTGAACCCATCCTAAGCAAAATCTGATCTGATTAATAATCATATATTTGTTGATTTGGATATTTTACTTACTTATAATAATTTTTATTTCGAACTATCATTATTTAAACTATATATATCCTATTTATTGCTTATTAAGTCCTTATATAACCTCTAATGTTTCCATTTAATATTCTAACTAATTGTTTTATGTTATATCCGAGCGCTTTATACAT
>DATGCJ010000216.1:0-8479 GCA_035312025.1 Halanaerobiales bacterium
CTGCATACATGGTGGGAATTTCTGGTCCACCTGGTTCCGGTAAAAGCACTTTAACTCAGCGGATTGTTCAGCTCTGGCGTGAAAAAGATTTAAAGATCGGTATAATTGCTATTGATCCCACCAGCCATTTTAGTGGTGGGGCACTCTTAGGGGACAGAATTAGGATGAATGAAATTGCTACTGATAAAGGTGTCTTTATTAGGAGTATGGCCACCAGGGGTTCTTTGGGTGGACTTAATTCTTCTATCTATGATACCGTATTAATTTTTTCCCTGGCCGGTTTTGATTACATTATAATCGAAACGGTGGGAGTTGGACAAAACGAGATAGATATAGTAAAATTAGCTGATACAACAATTTTTGTGACAGTACCGGAAGCCGGTGATGAGATCCAGGCTTATAAAGCCGGTTTGATGGAAGTTGGGGATATCTTTGTAGTCAACAAGGCAGATCGCCCCAAATCCCATCAGATGGTTTTAACTATCGAACAACTGGTTTCATTTAAAGAAGGCAAAGATGTCTGGCAGCCACCTGTTTTATCAACCAATGCTTTAAAAAATGAAGGAATAGCCGATATTAATGAGTGGATTAATAAACATCATGAGTATTTAAAGGAAAAAAATTTAATGCAAGCAAACCGTAAAAATGTTATAAGGACCCAGATGATTAATTTAATGGAAAAAGATTTACATGAAAAGTTCATTAAACCAATCCTAAATGATGAAAAGTTTGAAGAATTTATTGAATCCGTGTATAGAAAAGACAAGGATCCTTATACTGCGGTTAAAAAATTACTGTCTTTTGATTAGTTAGAAAGGAAGGTACATATATATGAAAATAGATCATGTTGGTATAGCTGTAAGAAATATTGATGAGTCTTTAACCTTTTACAGGGACATTTTAGGTCTAGAATTTGAAGGAATAGAAGTTTTAGAGGATAGAGGATTAAAGACCGCTTTTTTAAAGACAGGTGAAAGTGAGATAGAGTTATTAGAACCAATTTCAGAGGACAGTACTATATATAAATTTTTAGAGAAGAAGGGAGAAGGTATCCATCACCTGGCTCTAGAAGTAGATGATGTAGAAGAGAAGTTAGAGAGTATGAGTGAAAAAGGGGCTAATTTTATAGGAGAAGCAAGTATTGGAGCAGGCGGTAAAAAAATAATTTTTATACATCCCAAGTCAACCAGTGGAGTTCTGATGGAACTCTGTCAGCATATGGATTAATTTAATAAGAAAGTAGTTAAATTAAAAAAGTAATGCTTTAAGTCAGATTTTAGATGTCATAATTTTTAATTAATTTAAAAAAATTTATGAAGTAAATATTAGGATGTATGAAAATAAGGGTTATGAAAGGAGGCACGATCAACAAAAATATAAAAAATTTTGTGCTCACAATAAGCTTGCTTTATTGATTTTTCTTAGATTTTAAATAGATTTAAAATAAAAAAATGAAGACTAAAAAAAGAAATATAGTCTTATATAATAGGAGTGAATTAAAATTGTCTAAAGATACATATAATCCTTATCAAGAATTTATAGATACGATAGACGAGGCAGGTCAAAACCTGGGATTACCCCGAGATGATTACAAGATATTAGAAAAACCAGACCGTGAATTAAAAGTATCTATCCCCATTGAAAAAGATGATGGAAGTGTTGAAGTCTTTGATGGATACAGGGTACAGCACAGTAATTCAAGAGGTCCCTATAAAGGTGGAGTCCGCTACCATCCCGATGTAAATATTGATGAAATTAGGGCTCTAGCAGGTTGGATGACTTTAAAATGCTCACTAGTTGATATCCCTTATGGTGGTGCAAAAGGCGGTATACAGTGTAACCCCCGCGAACTATCCCAGTCTGAGTTAAAAAAGATTACCAGAAGATACACTACCATGATCGAACCGGTGATTGGTATCGATAAAGATATTCCAGCCCCAGATGTAAATACGAATGCGCAAATTATGGGCTGGATATATGATACTTACAGTATGATTAAGGGCCACAATATACCAGGTATTGTAACCGGTAAACCGAGAATTATTGAAGGCTGCCTTGCCCGGGAAGGGGCTACCGGCCGCGGTGTAATGATTACAGTAGTAAACCTCTTTAAGAAGTTAGGAAAGAATCTTAATGGTACTAAAGTTGCTATTCAGGGCTTTGGTAATGTTGGTCAGGTCGCTGCAGAATTACTGCAAGAAAAAGGCTGTAAGATCGTGGCAGTTAGTGATGTTTCAGGCGGACTATATAATGAAGAAGGCTTAGATATTGTAAAATTAAGAGAGTTTGTCGGCTCAGACCGTAAACACTTGGCTGAATATGAAAAGGAAGAAAACACCAAAGACATTACCAATGCAGAACTTCTCAGGTCAGATGTTGATGTATTAATCCCGGCTGCTTTAGAAAATCAAATTACGGCTGAAGTTGCCCGTGATGTAAAAGCTAAATATATAGTAGAAGCTGCCAATGGACCTACTACCAGAGAAGCTGATCAAATCTTAGCAGAAAGAGAAGTTGTTGTCATGCCTGATATTTTATCAAATGCAGGTGGAGTAATTGTCTCCTACTTTGAATGGGTACAAAATAAAGAATCCTCAAGGTGGGAAGACTCCAAAACAAACCGTAAGCTGCGTAACCTCTTAACTGATGCTTTCGAACAGGTTTGGGAGACCTATGAAGATAAACAGGTTAGCTTTAGAGAAGCAGCCTATATGGTAGCCTTAAATAGAATCGTAGAAACCAAAAAAATCAGAGGCATTTTCCCATAAATCGATTAAAGATAAGTTAAAAAGTAGAACAGCAGAGAGTAATAATTAATAAATTTATTTATTCAATAATTGAGTAGGGGGTATGTTAATGGGTAATTCTACTGTTTATGAAAATGTTTTAAAACAACTTGATAATGCAGCTGAGGTTTTGGATCTTGATGAACAAATCAGGGAATTATTACAGGAGCCAATGAGGACATTATCAGTTTCAATTCCGGTTAAATTAGATGATGGTAACATTCATGTTTTTAAGGGATTTAGATGTCAGCACAATAATGTGCTGGGACCTACCAAAGGTGGAATTAGATTTCATCCCCAGGTAAGTGAAGATGAAGTAAAGGCCCTGGCAGCCTGGATGACCTTTAAATGTTCCCTGGTCGGTATTCCTTATGGGGGAGCTAAAGGGGGCGTAATTGTAAACCCTAAAGAACTTTCTAGAAACGAATTAGAAAGGTTAAGTAGAGGCTTCATTCAGTCTATTTCTCCCATAATTGGACCTGATAAAGATATCCCGGCTCCTGATGTCTATACAGATGCCCAGGTGATGAGTTGGTTTATGGATGAATTTTCTAAAATAAAAGGTGTAAATACTCCCGGCCTTGTTACAGGTAAACCGGTTGTACTGGGTGGTTCCTTTGGACGCCACTCTGCTACTGCCCGGGGTGTAATGTATACGGTACGAGAAGCAGCTAAAGCAATTGATTTAGACCTTAAAGGGGCAACCGTTGCCGTCCAGGGCTATGGTAATGCCGGTAGTTTTTCCGCCAAGTTCTTAAATGAATTAGGTTGTAAGATTGTTGCAGCCAATGATTCCAAAGGCGGTATTTACTGTGAAGACGGTTTTGATCCGGTTGAAGTAGCCAAACATAAAGATGAAACCGGCAGTGTGAAGGGATTTGAAGGTTGTGAGGAAATTTCAAATCAGGAATTACTCACAATGGATGTAGATGTCTTAGTACCGGCCGCCTTAGAAAATCAGATCACAAAAGATAATGCAAATGATATCAAGGCCAGAATGATTGCTGAAGCAGCTAATGGACCGACAACTCCGGAAGCTGACGAGATATTATTCCAAAAGGAGATCATGATAATTCCTGATATCTTAGCGAATGCCGGTGGAGTTACCGTATCTTACTTCGAATGGGTGCAAAACCTTGCCAATTATTACTGGTCAAAAGAAGAAGTGGATAGAAAGTTAGAAGATATCATGGTTGATGCCTTTGAAAAGGTCTTTAATACCCATGAAGAACTCGGTGTTAATATGAGAGTTTCTGCCTTTATTGTAGCCATTAAAAGGTTAACTGAAGCTATGGAAGCAAGAGGCTGGGTATATAACGGTGATAAAAATTGTTAACTTTGCATAAATGTATAAAATAGGGGCCTATTTGGCCCCTTTTTATAATATCTAATAATATTTTTTGCATTCATATAGATTTTATTATAATATCAATTTAACATTAAGAAACAGCAAGGAGGTTTAAACCATTGACTGACGTAAAATTGACAGAAACGATTTTAAGAGATGGACACCAATCGCTTTTAGCAACGAGGATGGAAACAGATGAAATGCTGCCTGTATTAGAAGAGATGGATAAATTAGGTTACCACTCCATGGAAGTCTGGGGAGGAGCTACCTTTGACAGCTGTATAAGGTATTTAAACGAAGATCCCTGGGAAAGGCTTAGAAAGTTCAAACAAAAGGCAAAAAATACGCCTTTACAGATGCTATTAAGGGGACAAAACATTTTAGGGTACAAGCATTATCCCGATGATGTCTTAGAAAAATTCGTTGAAAAATCTATTAAAAATGGCATTGATATAATAAGGATCTTCGATGCATTAAATGATGTTAGGAACTTAAAAAGGGCTATCGAATTTACTAACAAATATGGGGGTCATGCCCAGGGAACTATCGTATATACAACCAGCCCGCTCCATGATATTGAACATTATATTGAAACAGCTAAAGAAGTGGAAAGGATGGGTGCAGATTCGCTCTGCCTGAAGGATATGGCCGGACTTTTAGCACCTTTTGAAGCCTATAATCTGATTAAAAAACTAAAAGAAGAAATTAATATTCCGATTCAACTACATGCCCACAATACTACAGGTATGGCTGCAATGACCTATCTAAAGGCTGTAGAGGCCGGGGTCGATGTAATAGATACCGCACTTTCCGCTTTGGGCTCGGGTAGTTCACAGCCCTCGACAGAACCATTTATTTATGTACTGCAAAACAGCCAATATGATACAGGTATTGATTTTGATAAGGCCAATGAAATAAATGAACATTTTAGAGCCATCAGAGACAGTAAAAAGGAATTTTTAGGATCTTTTGGAGTAGACCCCCGAGTATTAAAAAGCCAGATTCCGGGCGGTATGCTCTCTAATTTAAGAAGTCAGCTAAAAGATCAAAATATGTTCGATAAATATGATGAAGTATTAAAGGAGGTACCCAAAGTAAGGGCAGAAATGGGTTATCCTCCCCTCGTCACACCGACCAGCCAAATTATTGGTATTCAGGCTGTCTTTAATGTGGCGACCGGTGATAGATATAGTGTGGTTTCTAAAGAGATTAAAAATTATATCAAGGGCCAGTACGGTACACCACCTGGACCTATTGATGAAGATTTAAAAGAACAGATATTAAAAGGGGAAAGTGTAATTGAAGGTAGATATGCCGATCAACTAGAGCCTGCTTTAGATAAATATCGAGAGGAGATTAAAGAATATATGCAACAGGAAGAAGATGTATTAACCTATGCATTATTTCCCTCTGTAGCTGAAAAGTTTTTTGAAAAAAGGATTAGTTAAAAAGTAAGGAGGAGAATTGTTTTGGATTTAAGTGCCGTAAACCAAGAAAAATTAAAAAACCTTAATAATGAAAAGGTAGAAGATCTTTTAGAATTTGCTGTTGATCTTTGTAAACCTGATAAAATTTCAATCATAGATGACAGTGAAGAAGATATCCAGTATGTACGCGATCTTGCAATAGAAAATGGTGAAGAAAAACCTCTTGATATGGAAGGCCATACCGTTCATTTTGATGGATACAATGATCAGGCACGAGATAAACATAATACAAGATATTTAGTGGAAGAAGAACTGGATTTAGGATTAGATATCAATACAATTGAGCGGGAAGAAGGGCTAGATGAGATCTTTTCATATCTAGATGGCAGTATGGAAGGGAAAGAGATGCTGGTCAGGTTTTTCTCCCTGGGACCCAATCAATCTGACTTTAGTATTCCCGCCATGCAGATTACAGATTCGAGTTATGTAGCCCATAGTGAAGATATTTTATATAGACAGGGTTATGAAGATTTCAAGAATTTAAATGGTTCTAAAGATTTCTTCTTTTTCCTTCATTCAGCCGGACGTTTAGAAAACGGAGTTAGTGCTGATATCGATAAAAGAAGAATATATATTGATTTAAAGACCGATCGGGTATTCTCTGTGAACAACCAATATGCTGGTAATAGTCTGGGGCTTAAAAAACTAGCCTTCAGACTGGCAATACGCCGGGCCGTACGAGAAGGCTGGATGGCTGAGCATATGTTTATCTCGGGTGTTAATGGACCTGCTGATAGAAAAACCTACTTTACGGGGGCTTTTCCTTCTAGTTGTGGGAAAACTAGTACAGCTATGATCCCGGGCCATACCATTGTTGGTGATGATATTGCCTATCTAAAACTAAAGGGTAAAGATGTAAGGGCGGTTAATGTAGAAAATGGCGCCTTTGGTATTATCAGGGATGTTAATCCCGAAGATGATCCCGTGATTTATAATACCTTAACTACCCCGCGTGAACTAATCTTTTCCAATGTGTTAATTAATGACGGTAAGCCTTATTGGCTCGGTATGGGCAAAGAAATTCCCGAGGAAGGTATTAACTTCTCAGGTGAATGGCATAAGGGTAAGACAGATGAAGAGGGCAATAAAATCCCGCCTGCCCATAAAAATGCCAGATATACGATAAGAATCAGTGACCTTGAGAACTGTGATGAGAATTTTGATAAAAAAGAAGGTGTTCCGATCAAAGGTATGGTTTTTGGCGGCCGTGATTCTGATACATCTGTCCCTGTAGCAGAAACCCTTAACTGGACCCATGGAGTATTTATGGCCTCTTCTTTAGAATCAGAAACTACCTCTGCTACTTTAGATAAACAAGGGGAAAGAAAGCATAATCCGATGGCTAACTTGGATTTTCTTTCTGTACCGATCAGTGATTATATTAATAATTACCTTCAGTTCGGACAAAAAGCTAAAAATCAACCGAGTATTTTTACAGTCAACTACTTTTTAAAAGATCCTGAAACCGGTGAATATTTAAATGGAATGCTGGATAAAAAGATCTGGATGCTCTGGATGGAAAAAAGAGTACATGGTGAAGTTAAGGCAATTAAATCTCCTGTCGGTTACTTACCATATTATGAAGATTTGAGACAGCTATTTGCCCGTTATTTAAGTTTTGATTATACTGAGATTGGTTATGTAGAGCAGTTTTCTATTAGAGTGGAAAATTATCTGGCTAAGTTTAATAGGATTAAAAAAGCTTTTAAGGATATACCGAATTTACCTGATGAATTTGAAAAAGAATTAGAAACTCAAATTGAGCGGTTGAAAGCAGCCCGTAAGAAATATAGTGATAGTGAGATCTCACCATTTAAGTTAAAAAATTATTAAAGGGGGAAGATTACTTTGGAACTATCAAAAAGAGCTCAAAAAATTAGTGCTTCTTTAACCCTGGCGATTAGTGCAAAGGCAAATAAGTTGAAAGCAGCCGGTGAAGATGTAGTTAGTTTTGGGGCCGGTGAACCGGATTTTGATACACCCGAATATATTTGTGAAGCAGCTCGGGAAGCATTAGAGGTTGGCTTTACCAGATATACCGCTGCCTCCGGTTATGAGGACCTTAAAAATGCGGTCAAAGATAAATTGAAAAGAGATAATAATTTAGAATATGATACCGATCAAATCATTGTTTCAAATGGAGCAAAGCATTCCTTATTTAATACCTTTCAGGCCATTTTAAATCCGGGCGATGAGGTTATTATCCCGGTTCCTTACTGGTTAACTTACCCGGAAACAGTTAAGATGGGGGGAGGTAAACCCGTTTTCATTGAGACCAAGGAAGAAGAAGGTTTTAAGATTAATATAGAAAGATTACAAGAGATGGTTAATGAAAAGACAAAGGCCTTAATATTAAACAGTCCGAGTAACCCTACCGGTAGTATTTATAATAAAGAAGAATTAGAAGCAATTGCCAAAGTAGCTGTGGATAATGAAATCATCGTGGTTTCCGATGAAATATATGAAAAGATTGTCTATGATGGAAATGAACATATTAGTATTGCTTCTTTAAATGAAGATATCAAAGATCTAACCATTGTCATTAATGGCGTTTCAAAAGCTTATGCGATGACGGGTTGGCGAATCGGATATGCAGCTGGTCCCCAAGAAATAATTGAAATTATGTCTAATATTCAAAGCCATGCCACCTCAAATCCGAACTCAATTGCTCAATATGCCAGTAATGCAGGCCTAAGAGGCGATCACAGCTTCATGGAAGAAAGAAGAAACAAGTTCTCTGAAAGAAGGGACTACATGTATGATAAGATTAATTCTATTGAAGGACTTTCCTGTCTAAAGCCGGGTGGTGCTTTTTATATCATGATGAATATAGAGGATATAATAGGCAAAAATATTGC
>DATGCJ010000217.1:0-7696 GCA_035312025.1 Halanaerobiales bacterium
ATAAATGGCGCTGTCCTCATGTCTGTTTAAAAAGCGTTAACTGTCCTTACTTTAACAGACCTGAAGATGATTACGGAAGAACATATTACACCAAATTTGATGATGATATCCGCCTTTTTACACCTACAGTTAGAGGGTCAAAAAAATGGGAAAACACAATGAATAAAAGAACTTCTTCTGAACGTTGTAATGACCGTATTAAAAACGATTATCGGCTTCAAAGTGATAAAGTTCGATCTAAATCTCGTTGGTTATTACGGATTATCATGAGAGATGCTGCTATGCATGTAAATGCCTGGGTTAATACTGCTCATCTTTCTTCTGAAAAATGGCTTTCTTCCTGGTTTAGCCTAGAACAAACAGCTTAACTAAATTTCAATTTATCCTCTGTTTAAACAAGGGATAAGTGCGCCCATTTTTAAGGCCTATCTAATTTAAAACAGTTCTAAAATGGAGTTTCCAAGGTTCATGGTCTCAAAACTTGAAACTTTATAGTCAAATTCAACTTTTTATATCTTTTTATATATTAGCCGAGCCTACTCTAATTTGTCACTGCAATAAAAATTATCGTGTTATTTTGCAATACTTAATTATAAATTTAAATATTTAAATCTATGACATTTTTAATAATACATATTTTCTCCATACCCATTGGTAGAAAACAAGTAACTTGTCTGTTATATTAATAAATATTGTCCTTTTTAATTGAGAAAAAATATAATATTAGTCTCATTATAATGAAATAATAGAAGTTTTGTCACATAAAAGATATGGGCAATTATAAACTAATAATTTTTATAATTTTATCAACTGTTTTGGAGTAGAACCAATAATATTAAGTATATTTATAATATTATGAAATTTAAATCTAGTTTAATTATTATTAGAAATTTTATTAAATATAAATATTTTTACCAATTAGTTATACAATCAAAATAACTTTTATAAATTAAGTAAAAATTTATCTTATAATATAGCTATATTTCTATTAATAATAAATATATTAGGAATTGTTCATTTTTCTTACTCTTTGTTGAAAAATTAATTAACCTACATTCTTTATTCTTATTTTCTTCTCGGTTAAAATTTCTCAAGTCTTGAACTTACCAACAATAATTAGATAATGCTTAATCGTTATTCTCTTCTCCCAGGTAAATTCCATTAAAAATTTAATCTTTATTTAATTATTAATATCATCGTTTATTTCTGTTAAATATTTAGTTTGTTCTCTAGTTTCTATATTGTCAGTGTTTAAAAGGATTATCCCCCCCATTATAATTAATTATTTGAGGTAAGAACTTTCTAATATAAAATTTTTATTTCTCAATCCTTTATAACTCCTTCTAGTTTGTTTATTATTACTTGTCAACTGTTGACAACATATTAAAAAAATTATCGTTTATCAGACCATTTCTGAAAAAATACGAATATGATCTATTACTGCTTTTTTAGTTTCTTTAACACTTTCTTTTTTTAAGTATTTTAATATATCTTTATGTTTTAAACTTGCTTCTTTTAGGTTTTCTTCTTTTTTAGCGTCTATTATCATGGCTAATTGTAATTGGTAATAAAGTGTAGTAAGAATCTTATTTGTCCATTTACTATTCGCTTTTTTCCATAGATAACTATGGAATTTCATATCTCTTTTGTTTACTTCAAAGATTTTTAAGTTATCATCCATATCACTTTCTGTAATTTTAACCATCTCTTCAACTAGACTTTCAAGGTAATTAAAATCTTCTTCATTCATTTTTTCTTCCTCTATCAAAATCTTAAATACTCTTTCTTCTAACATTACTCTAATATCAAAAAGTTCTTGAATTTCATCAAGTTCAAACTCAACTACAAATGTACCCTTCCTTGGAATAGTCTCTACTAAACCTTTATTCTCTAATTCTTTGATCGCCTCTCGAACAGGTGCCCGGCTAATATCAAGTTCATCTGCTACTTTAGATTCAATTATTCTATCTCCGCCCAAATAATTTTCTAAAAAGATCTGTTCTTTTAAATAATCAACAACACCACTTTTTAAACTTTTAGGAGTGAACTTCTCTCTTTTACTCATTTTTATCCCCCCGGATAACTGATATTATATAATATAATTTATTACTCTCCTACTATATACTTTCTTGAGTTTTGTTTTGACTCCTTGAATTTTTATAATATCAGCTTTAAACTAACATTGAGCTTTGATTTAATAAACAATTTATGGGCAAAGTCATATAAATCTTCACAGCTGTATTCAGATATTCTTTTTAATGAGTTTATTTCAGATCAATTTTCATTTTGCTCGAATATTGATAAAAAGTGAAAGGTCATATTTTGTTTAAATATTCTTTTATCATATGGCCTCAAACTTGCAGCCGGTTTGACCCAAACAGGTGGATAGTTGAATTCAAAAGCATAACCAAGTATGGAAATATCAATTTTTCTTCAACTATTTCATAGAATACACATAGTTTAACGAAATCAAGTATTTCATGTAATCTTTCCAAAAAATATTTAGGTATTTCTTTCATTCTTCATACTGATTCTTAAAATTAAATTATTCTAAATATTGGAGTATTATACAACCGAATAATTCTAAGATAACAAGCTTATTTTAATATAGCATCTTCCAATTACTCAATTCTATATTCTGATTCCCTAAATAACAATTTTACTCCTCCATATTTGAAGTTTAAACCCAGCCGCGCATCTTAACGGCTTCAGCTACTTTTCTAAGTGCTACTATCCAGGCACCTAATCTGGTTGTAGTATCAAATTCTTCAGCAGTATCTCTTGCATTTTTATAGGCAGTTAAGATCTGTTTGTTTAATCTTTTTTCAACTTTTTCAATATCCCAGTAATCATCTGTAATTCCCTGAATTCTCTCATAGTGACAGACAATTGCTCCACCGGCGTTGGCAACAACATCAGGAATAACTTTTATGCCATTATCCTTTAATATAGCTTCTGCTTCCGGGGTAATAGGACCATTGGCTGCCTCGATTATCATTTTAGTATTGATATTATCTGCATTTTGGCCGTTAATTACATTTTGGACAGCTGCCGGAATTAAAAGTCCACATTCTAATTCCAGTAGTTCTTCATTACTGATACTTTCAGCCTCACTATATCCTTCTAACCCATTATTTTCTTCGCAGTATTTTTGCATGGCGGGAATATCTAGACCGTCTTTATTATAGAAGCCGCCGCTAATATCACTTACTGCTGTAATTTTTGCTCCAATATCATAAAGATAGCGGGCAATTGTAGCTCCCACCTGTCCAAAACCTTGAATGACAACCTCTTCTTTGGCAAGATCAATGTTATTATCCTTACTGGCTTCTTTTGTTACATAGAAGATTCCTAATCCGGTCGCTTCTGCACTGCCGACTGTCCCACCCATTATATTGGGCTTGTCATTAATGGCAGGTGGATTATGTTCGCCTGTAATCTGTTCATATTCATCTAACATCCAGGACTGTGTCCTATAATCTGTACCAATGTCCGCACCTGGTATATCGATCTTAGGTCCTTTGGGTTTAAGGTTTCTAATAAAACCTCTGGTTAGTCTTTCTAGTTCCCAGTCACTTAACTTGGAAGGATCAACTTTAATACCACCTTTGCCACCTCCGGCTGGTACACCAGAAACGGCATGTTTAATGGTCATAAATAAGGCTAAGGCCTTAACTTCATCGATGTGTAAATTGGGAACAAATCTAGTGCCATCTCTAGTTGGACCCAGGGCATCATTATAGTGAACTCGGTAGGCATCAAACATTTTAAAGCTGCCGTCATCCATTTTAAGCGGAATAGAAAAATCAATTATCCTTTTTGGCCTTGACATTAGCTCCATAACATTAGGATCTATTCCAGCCAATTCACCTGCTTTGTTTAAAGAATCTAATGCGGAATTAAAAACATTATCCATATATTTCTACCTCCATATTTCGTAAATTTTATACCTTATTATTAAAAATATTATTAAAGGTTACATTCTATATTAATTACTCAACTTCTTAATATGTTGGAAATAAAACCAGCTGTTATTACAACAGCTGGTATCATCTTTTTAGACCTGTGGTACTGAGAGATCTTCTTTATAATCATTCATTACGATATCATGTTCACTTCTATCTATCCATTCCATGATAATTTGTGCTATTTTGACTCTCATCTTGGCTAAGTTATCTAAATAATTGGGACTTTGGGAATCAATCCAACTATTGTATAAGTCTGCTTCCGATGGCCCGGGCTCTATTTTGAAATATACCGGTGATGCTATTCTGGCTATATCAGCTGCTTCATCATATCTTTGGAAGCCGCCCATTGATTCAACAAGGCTCATATATACATCTAGAGGTACTTTAACTCCACCCTGTCTAATGGAAGAAAGCATCGGTAAAGTCATATCAGCCAGAGGATTAAAACTATCTGCTCCTAATCTTTCCAACATTTTTCCAGCAACTGCAGTACCGTGACCTGCAAAAACAGAAACTTTAAACTTAACATCCTGAGGTATAATACCCTTATCCCTCATATCATTTAATAAGGTTAAAGCAGATTCATCTGTAATCAAAAATCCACGAATACCTGCTTCAATACACCTGTCTATGTTTTTTAGATATCTATAAAGCATATCATGACCTCTCAACCTCATCCCGCTTACAATACCTTCTTCACCAGATGTATACTGGCGGCCGGTGTCCCATTCTCTGCTAGCTACAGGATTAACAAGCAGTTCAAGGTCATTATCTGCCCCTACTTGAGCAAAGTGCTTTAATTCCTGATCATCTAACATTGTTGCCCCTCTTACAATTGAAATTACACGGTGAATTGTAATATTTCTTTTATCTGCTTCTTTTACCATCTCTTCTAAATTAGAAGCGGACTCAATACCTGATATTTCTATTCTGGCATGAGCACCACCTGGGAAAGTTAATTCTGAATCCGGCATATCATACCTTTCCCTTAATGAATATTCAGTGTCGTTTTTAATGTAAGCAGCCATTTCTTTAAATGCCATTTAAACAACCTCCTATTAATATTTTATGTTTATTTATTTTATTCAAATTCAGAAAATAATTCTTCAAAATCTTCTTCACTATCTTTTATATGATAGACATGTTCATCTTCAGGGAACTTCTCATTTTTCACATCATCAATATATTCTTTAAAAGCTTCGATTTCAATCTCTGCCACATTGGCATACTGTTTTACAAACTTAGGTGTAAAGGCCTGGAACATACCCAACATATCTCCACAGATAAGCAGCTGTCCATCACAGGGTAAGCCGGCTCCAATCGAATAAACTGGAATATCTAGCTTATCCGTAATAAATTCGGTAACTTCAGGTGGAACTGCTTCTAATAGTAAGGCCTGTGCTCCGGCTTCCTGAACTGCTACTGCATCTTTGATTAATTCTCTGGCACTATCCACAGTCAAGCCCTGAGCCTTAAAACCACCTAACTGTCCTGAACTTTGGGGAGTTAATCCAATATGTCCAAAAACTACAATACCTGCATCACTGATCGCTTCGATCTGACTGGCAACTCTGCGGCCACCTTCTAATTTAATTGCATCCATATCAGCCTCTTTTAAAAATCTAGCTGCATTTTCTACCGCTTTTTCATCTGATACCTGATAAGAACCAAAAGGCATATCTCCTATACAATAAGTGTTGGGAGCACCTCTTCTAACATCCTGACTGTGGGCAATACAGTCTTCCATTGTGACGGGAACTGTGCCCTTATATCCCTTAACAACCATTCCTAAGGAATCTCCTACCAGAATCATATCCATGCCCGCTTTTTCAGCAAATTGGGCAGTTGGAAAATCATATGCTGTTATCCAAGCAACATTTTCTCCCTTTTGTTTCATTTCATTAAAATCTAAAATAGTTTTCTTTTTAGCCACTACAATACCTCCTTATATTTTGATGGTTAACTTTGAAAATATCACTCATAAAATTTGAGTATTTAAATTTATCAATACCTAAAAATAGTATGTATTAATTTAATTTGTCGATTGTCGACAATATACACTAACTAATTTATTCAATGCTAGATTTAAAAGTCCTTTTTAAATTTTAAAAAAAATTATAATTTTCAGATAATTAATTGAGTAAGGAAATTTTAAGAACTAGGCCTGAAGGCCGGCAATTCATTTATGAGAATTTTTTCTCATTTGAAGAACATGCTACTTCCTTTTTTTCTTTTACACTCAAAACCACCATAGCTGACCCACCTAAAACTAAAATTGCTCCGATTATCTGATAAAGATTTAAAATGTCATTGAAAAATATGGTCGATAAGACGATGGTTACAATCGGTTCTATCATACTTAAAACCAAAATGGAAGTGGGACTGGTCATCTTTATCCCCTGGAAAAAGGCCAAAAACCCTAACATGGAGACAACCGCGATCCCTATAACTGGAAGCCAGGTATTAGAAGTGAATGCAAATTGAACATTATTACTAATAAGACCGACAGTTAAAAAAGAAATAGCGGCAAATAGACAGACCATAGCTATCGTAGTAAGTAAGGGCACATCTTTTAGAATGTGGTCTCCAAATAGAGTATAGACAGAGTAAAATACCGCTGCTCCAAAGGCAAATAAGAGACCAACAAGGACAATATCACCACTTGTTTTACCCAGAACAAAGGTCAAACCTATAAAGGAAACGATTATTGCCCCCATAACCTTTTTAGTTAACTTCATGTTGAGAAAAAAAGATGAAATACCGGCTGTAATAAAGGGATAAGTATAAAAAATCAATACCCGCTAGCGAGGCCAGTATGTACCTTATAGCAGAGAAATAACAAAAACTAAAGACAGAATATAAAATACCGCCCATGACAAATATATTTAATATCTGTTTTTTATTTAAAATAATCTTTCTGTTGGTCAAAAAGATATATAAAAAAAGTAAGATCGAAGCTAAAGTAAACCTTAAAAAAAGCAGGGTAAACACATTTATCCCACTGTCATAGGCAAATAAAGCTAAAATTGGTACAATACCAAAACCAACTGCAGATATTACTCCATAAGTAGAACCTAATATACTTTCATCCTAATAATTCACCTCCTCTTTAAATGATAAAATATATTTACTCTTAATACACCTCTTTTTATATGTTTGTTTAAAATTCTTTTTTAGTTATCAAATTTTATTTCTCTACCTTTACGCTCAGATTCATATACTGCATCCAATATTTTGGTTACCATATAGGCCTCTTCCGGTTTTACTAGCGGACTTTTATCCCTTATTATGGCATTGATCCAGCTAGCCGCTTCTAAGTATCCTAGACTTACCTTTTCACTGGCAGCCGGTCCCATTTTTTTAATAGAACTTTCTTTAATTTCTTTATATTGACCTTCCTCTATCATATTATATATAAGTTCATTTTTATCGTCACTTAAATTCCACCTTAGTTCTGCTCCCCTCTTCGTCCCATAAAAGGTGGCGGACGCTTCTTTTGGATCTCTCGTATTTAATATCCAGGCAGATTCTAGAAATACAGCTGCCCCATTTTTCATTTTTATGAAACCAAAGGCAGAGTCTTCTACCCCATATTTATTAGGATTCCAGGGGCCAAATAAATTACCCTTAGTTTGATCACTCATCTTATTAAAAACCGAACCTGAAACAGTAACCGGTTCATAATTGTCCATTATCCACAGAGTTAAGTCTAAAGCATGAGTACCGAT
>DATGCJ010000218.1:0-16860 GCA_035312025.1 Halanaerobiales bacterium
TATTTCACTATTATGACCTTTAACAATGTGCTTTACTATTGAAAGACCTATACCAGTTCCGCCAACTTCTTTTGAACGGGCTTTATCCACGCGGTAAAATCTTTCGAATATCCTATCCTGATCTTCTTTGGGAATCCCAAAACCATTATCTTCAACTTCAATATATACTTTACCATTCTCCTGGTAGGCCCTAATAAATATCTTGCCGCCTTCTTTGTTATATTTAATAGCATTGTCGATTAAATTGATAAGGAGGTTTTCAATCTGTGATTTATTCATCTTAACTAACGATAGATCTTCCTCAAATTGTTTTATAATTTCAATATCTTTTTTATCAGCTTCATTTTCCAAAATTCTTAGCGGTTTATCTAATATATTATCCAGCTCTTCTGGTTTAAGTTCAAAATAATCTGCTTCTAATTTAGATAAATCCAATAAGTCATTTATTAATAAATTGAGTCGGGTTGCTTCTTTACTAATAATGCCTACAAATCTTTTAATAGTATCAAAATCTTTGATTTCATTTTCCACAATTGTATCTGCATATCCCTTAATAGAGGTTAAAGGGGTTTTTAATTCATGGGATACATTAGCAACAAAATCTTTTCTCATCTCTTCTAGTTTTCTTAGTCTAGTTACATCTATTAGAACCATTACCGCCCCGATTATTTCGTCTTTATGGTCGGTAATAGTTTGAAAATTACATTCTAAATACCTTTTATCGGGATTTTTAAAGGTCATTTCTGTACTATAGTTTTCCTTTTTCTCTAATACTTTATTTAAATATTCGTCAAATCTATGGTCGCGAATCTCACTTATGAAGTTCTTACCTTCTACATCTCCACAGTTAACATTGAGAATTTCGCATGCTTTTGGGTTTATCATCAAAATCTTTTTATTGTCATCAGTGGCAATTACCCCCTCATTCATACTATTGAGGATGGCTGTTAATTTATTTTTTTCATCCCTTAATTTATCTATTTTACTATCTAACTCTTCCCCTAATCTATTATATTCATGAACCAAACTGCCCAGTTCACTATTTGAATATTTAATATCATCGATCTTGTTTCTATGGCCCGCGGCTATCTCTTTAGCCATATTTTTTATTCTTTTTAACGGTTTAATAATAGATTTTGAATAATACCAGACTAATGTATTACTTAAAATTAATAAAACAATTAAAAATAAAAGATACTTATATACATCTCCCCTAATAATTTGATTGATATTCTCTAATGACTTTGCTAATCTAATGACTACCCTTTTTCCATTTAATCTATCGACTGAAGCAACATAATACATATCCTGATTTAGAGTAGAGCTTTTCCTTTCAGAAACTCCATAATCACTACCTTCTAAGGCTGCTTTTATCTCCGGTCTATTGCTGTGATCTTCCATAATATAGGGATTATATCTGGAATCCGCTAAAACCTTGCCGCTGACTTCTATAATGGTAATCCTCGTTTCTATAGAAGTTCCTATCTCTTTGATTAGTTCATCTAATTGATCTATATTCCCCATCTGATTTTTGATAGTTTCATCATTTTTTATTAATTTTATATTGTTCTTTAAATTTTCTTCTACCTGATCAAGATAAAAGTCGCGGTAATTTAAAGTTATGAAATAAAAGATAAGGCCAAATAAGAGTATCTGAATTAAGCCAAAAACTATTATCACTTGCGTCCTGAGACTATATTCATTCCACTTTTTCAAATTTATATCCCACTCCTCTCACCGTTTTTATTAGGTCTTCCCCAATTTTCTTTCTTAATCTTCTGACATGCACATCCACAGTCCTGGTATCTCCTGAAAACTCATAACCCCAGATCTCACTTAGAAGTTTGTCTCTGGAAAAAACCTGGTCGTCATTTCTGATAAGAAAAACTAATAAATCAAATTCTTTGGGGGTCATGGAAATTTCCTGATCCTTTTCTTTAACAGTATGGTTTTTAATATTGATCCTCAAATCATTTAATTTTATTATCTTTTTTTCTTCTTTTTCATAACCGACGCTCATCGATATTCTTCTTAGTAGGGCTTTAACCCTTGCGATTAATTCGCGGGTATTAAAAGGTTTTGTTATGTAATCATCAGCACCTAATTCTAAACCAATTATTCTATCAATATCTTCGCTTTTGGCTGTCAGCATAATAATGGGTAAATTTCCTATTTGATCATCATTACGAATCTGTTTACAAACATTTAGTCCATCAACTTCGGGGAGCATTAAATCCAGTATTACCAGGTCGATATCTTCCTTTACTTTTTCTAACGCCTCTTTACCGTCTTTCGCTTCCAGAGTCTCATAACCTTCGTTTTCAAGATTAAACTTCAATAAATCGCGAATATTCTTTTCATCATCTACTATTAATATCTTTTCTGACATATTTGAAACCTCCTTAGAAAAATAAAAAGGGACCCCAGAGGGTCCCATTAATCTTAGCCAATCTTTTTCTTTTTTCTTTCTATTATACTATAGGCAATATCAGCAAATTGATCACTGATATGTTCTAAATCTTCTAATACTTCCAGATAAGCTATACCCGCTGATGGGATACATACTCCTTTATTTAATCTTTGCAGATGTTCATTTCTGTATTGAAGTAATATTTTATCCATTTTTTCTTCACCGGTAAATAGTTTTTCGGCAATGTCTCTATCACCGGTTCGTACTATTTCTCTAGAATCTTCTAAATAATCAATTACAATATCATAAGCAGTTTCAATAGATTTTATGGCTTCTTCCGAAAATTCTAAGTTGTTATCTATAATATATTCAGCTAAATCTGCAATACTATTGCCATCATCACCAATACTTTCAATATCATCTACAATAGCAAAATAACTATCTAAAGTTTTAATATCTTCATTGGAAAGAGAACTCTGTGGTATATCGGTTAAAAATACCAGTAATTCTTCTTCAATTTCATTGATTATCTCTTCTTTATGTCTGATCTTTTTGATTATATCCGTATCTTTTTCCAAGACCGCTTGTTTAGATTCTATAACCATCTCCTGTACCAGGCTGTGCATCCTGGTAACTTCCATGTTCACCTGAGATAAAGCAGCCTGGGGTGTAGATAACATTCTTTCATCAAGGTGAACAAGTCCTCTTTCAATTGAGACCTCTTCCCCTGGAATAATTTTATTTACTAAACTAACCATAAACCCTACAAAAGGCATCCAAACTAAGGTATTAGTTACATTGAATAAGGTATGGGTATTGGCCAACATACGTTCAGCGCTAACAGAATTACTAGTCATCAGACTAAAGTTTCTTAACAAGCTCTGTAATCTACCCGTGAAGTTTGGTATGAGATAAATAAATGCTATCATAATACTCGTGCCTAAAATATTAAAAATGAAGTGGGCAGCCGCTGATTTTTTGGCTGTTTTACTTGCCCCAATTGCGGAAAGGATAGCAGTAACTGTAGTCCCTATATTACTACCTAAAAGAATGGGTACTCCTGAACTGAAATCTATAATTCCGACTGAGACCAGGCCAACTAAAATACCAAATGTAGCACTACTACTTTGCACGGTAACAGTTATCGCCATACCAGCCAAGACACCCAAAATAGGGTAGGTACCAAATGATTTCATTAGATCTACTATATATTGAGATTCTCTTAATGGGTGCATTGTCTCACTCATAATATTTAGACCCAAAAAGAGAATACCGAAACCTAATATAACCTGGCCGATATACTGATATCTTTTTCTTTGAGCAAATAGGTAAGCGATAGCACCAATAGTAATAGCATGGAAAGCATAATCTCCTAAATCAAAGGATATAATCTGGGCCGTAACTGTAGTACCAATGTTTGCGCCCATAATTACCCCGATTGATTGGTATAAAGTCATTAATCCTGCATTAACAAACCCTACAACCATAACTGTAGTAGCACTACTGCTTTGGATTATAGAAGTGACTCCTGTACCAACCAGTATTCCTGAAAACGTGTTTTTTGTCAAAAAGGCTAAAATATGTCTTAATCTTTTGCCGGCCGTTTTTTGTAGACCTTCACTCATCTGTTTCATCCCATAGATAAACAAGCCCAATCCACCTGTAAGGCCGACTAACATTTCAAATGACAAGTAAGTGCACCTCCAGAATGTTTACTATATTATTTTTTGTTGTAAATATTTAGGGTATATTTTTTTAGATAACCCCTATTCTTTGATGGTCTTCTTTTAATTTTAATTCTACTGAATCAGTTAATAAATCTGCATATGAAAATGATAAATGTCTTTCTTGTTCACTTTCTTGAATTTTGACTATGAAAATATTATCATAAGTCTCATCTAAAATACCTTCTTTATTAATCGACCTTCTTCTACCTCGGTCTGCTTTGATGATCACTTCTTTCCCTTTATATTGGGAAATATTTCTCCTGATTTCACTTAATGTATTTTTTGGCATAAGAGAACCCCCCCAGATCTCTTTTTAATAGCTGATTTATTTGTAAATTTAAACAAATACAGAACTTTGTATTAGTGGATTATATAAAAAAACATGGTGACTGTCAAGTTCTAATCCCTACTTCGTATACCTATCAGCTACATTAGAAGCCGCATATGAATCAGGTTTGATTAAAGCATCATAACCACTACCTACAACCATCCCCACAACTTCCTTGATAATTTCACTGCTAGGGCCATTTTGCCCCACATCGATATGGATTTCTATATCCAGAGATGAAGTAGCACTGTCTATTGAAATATAGTCAGTAATTTTACTTGCTACATTTAAACTCCTAGAAACCTCATGGAAAATTCTTTTCTTGAATCCACTTCTCATTTCTACTTTCTTCTTATGATAGAAATATCTACCACCGTGCCCAACTCTATAGATTACAATAGCTGTCACAAATACAGATTCTTCTATCCCCGGATGAGAATCAGTCCCTATTATTAATTTGTAATGATTATTGGGTTGTTTTTTAATAAAGGAAAGAATACTTTTATATGTTTCCTTAATATTCAATTTTCCCTCAGTTGGACTAATAAAAATCATTTTTATCACTCTTTTTCTTTTTTGAGGTCCCATAAATTATTGCTTAATTGGACCATTTTTTCTATTGACAAATTTTCGCCTCTGATTCTTTTATCAATACCAGTGTTTTCTAAACCCTTTAAGATTATCTCTTTATCTAATTTTACATGTGGAGATAGGGTTAGTCCATTTTTTATATTCTTTCTTCTCAAATTAAATATAGCTTTCACAACTTGAAAGAAAAAGTCTTTATCTTTTACATGATAAGGAATCTCTGCATGGGGGATAAGCTTGATAACAGATGAATAGACTTCTGGCTTTGGTATAAAAGCTTCAGGTGGAACTTCAAATTGAATATCAACTTGATAATGAAATTGAATGAATACACTTAAACTACCATAATCTTTATTGCCCGGGGAAGCTGCTAATCTTTTAGCAACCTCTCTCTGCATCATAAAAACCATTTCATTAATTTGGAGGGGAGAAAATAGGAGACTTTCTATAATTGGTGTAGTTATATAATAGGGAAGATTAGCAATTATCTTGAGATCCTCTCCAGCAAGTTGGTTACTTTTAATAAAACGTTCCCAATTAATCTGCAGTATATCCTCATTAATGATCTTTAAATTATCATTGTCCTGAAACAAATCTTTTAAAATATTAATAAACCGATTGTCTTTTTCAATCGCAAATATTTGTCCCTCATCCAATTCTTCTAATAGATATTGTGTTAAAGTCCCTATACCAGAGCCAATTTCTATTACCTTCTCATCACCCTGTAAATTTGACGATTTTATAATTTGTTTTAATACTTTACTATCAATTAAAAAGTGCTGACCTAAATTTTTATTTAATCTTATGTTGTATTTATTTAGAATATCTTTTGTGTTGTGAAAGGTTGCTATTTCTTTATCCATAAATTACTCCTTTATTTATATTATCATTTTTATTCTATCACAATAAAAGTTCACTTGTAAAATATAGAGTTGATTTATGGTTTACTCTAACTTAACTATTCCCATTTTCAAGCATTTAATTAAGGCCTGGGTTCTATCATTGACCGATAACTTTTTTAATATATTACTGACATGGTTTTTAACAGTTCTTTCACTTATGATAAGTTCCTCTGAAATCTCTTTATTGGACATCCCTCTAGAAATAAGGGAAATAACATCCATTTCTCTGTCTGTTAAATTATGAAATTTATAACTGGTTACACTTTCTTCTACAGTATTACTTTCATTATTACTTACATATTTTTGGATCATCTTATAAAGATATTTGTGGTCCTTGGTAATTGGTATAGATAAATCAACAAATCTATCAGTATTTCTATGTAAAAAAGTATCTTCGTTTTTTAAAAGAAAGATACTTATTTCATTATCTTTATTTTTGATCCCTTTGACAAGTTGTTCTAACTTATCATGCTCAACTTTCAGGCTATTAATCAAAACCATATCCGGATAAAATTTATCCAATACAGGTAAAACGTGCTCATACTTAGAAATAGAGAAGACAGACTTTATCTTCTCCTTATCCTTTAAAATATGAGACAAAGCATCTTTATATAGTTTGTGTTTATCAAAAATCAATACTTTTATTTTACCCATATTTTCACCCATTTATTTCTTTTAATATTATTATATCATTTTTTTGAAATAAAAAAAGGCTAATTCCTTTAAGAATTAACCTGAATTTATAGTAGATTTAAACAACAAAACTATATCTATTTTGTCAATAATGCTCTAATTGGCGAGGCTTCACAATTTTGTAATTTTAAGGGAAATGCTAAGAGATTATATAAACCCGGCTTTATATTTGCTAAATTAACTGCCTCTAGAATAATCACATCGTTCCCTAATAAAAGTTTATGGACCGCAAAGTCTTTATTATCTAGACTCTCTATAGTTAAATAATCTATTCCGATCAGTTTAACACCTTTCTTAACTAAATATTCAGCTGCCTGATAAGTCATATAGACAAAATTTTCATTAAAAGTATCTTCCTTTAAATATTCACTATTAATAGTTTTAAATAGTAGTTTATCACTCTTAATCTCTTTGTCTTCAAGCTCTGCTTTTGTTATTTCGTTATTGTTTTCTATCTCGATAACTTGAGTTTCACCCATAAATCGTTCCGGTTTAATTTCATCAATATATTTGCCATCCTCCACAAAATGGGTAGGGGCATCTGCATGGGTACCCACATGCACACTTACCTGCATCTTACTCAAATTATATCCAACTTTTTCAATTTCTTTAATACGCTCTATCTCGGGCACAGTATCACCCGGAAAACTTACCATACCTTCTTTAATAGTAATTGAAATATCAAATATTTGACCTGCTTTTATCATTTTTGCCTCCTTTTAGACTACCTGATTAACAGGTTTGCTGCCTGAAAGTACCGCTATTACATTGGCAGCTGCCATCTCTGCCATCTTATTTCTAGCATCAACTGTGGCAGAACCTGTGTGAGGTGTTAAAACCACATTATCTAATTCTAATAGTTTGGGATGAACCTCAGGCTCTTCTTCATATACATCCAACCCGGCTGCAAAAATTTCTTTGTCTGCCAGGGCTTCTGCTAAAACTTTTTCATTAATGATCGGGCCCCGCCCGGTATTTACTAAAACCGCACATGACTTCATCATTTTTAATTCTTCTTTATCAATTAAATGGTAGGTGGATTCATTTAAGGCCGCATTGATGGTAACAAAGTCGGATCTTTTTAGTAAATCCGGTAAATCAGCATAACTTGCCTTTAATTCTTTTTCTTCTTTATCCGATAGAGGGGTGCGCTTATTATACAATATTTCCATATCAAAGCCAGCTGCTCTTTTAGCTACAGCCTGACCGATTCTACCAAAACCAATAATCCCAATTGTCTTGCCGTAAACCTTCTGTCCTAACAGTAATTCGGGACCCCAACTCTCAAATTTTAAGTCTCTAACATATTTATCTGACTCTATGACCCTTCGGGCGGCTGCCATGAGTAAGGTCCAGGTCATATCAGCCGTAGTTTCTGTGAGGGCATCGGGTGTATTAGATACATAGATATCATTTTCTTCAGCTGCCTTAAGATCTATATTATCATATCCCACTGCATAATTTGCTATTATCTTTAAATTACTACATTTATTAATGACTTCCTCATCAATCTCATCACCTAATAAGGGAATAAGAGCATCTGCCTCTTTTGCCTTTTCAATTAACTGTTCTTTTGTTGGATTTTTTGTGTTGGAAAATACTTCTACTTCATATTTTTCCTTTAACAAGTCCAAACCAGCATCTGGTATCTTTCGAGTCACAAATACTTTTGCCATTTTTACACCTCACTTTTTTCATTATTATTCTTGATTTCTAAATTAATTTCTGACTGATTAGAGATAAATACCTGAAACCAGCAGTTAAACTGCTGGTTGATGATTAAAATATAGTTGTATCCATTTTCCCTTCTTCATATCTTAGGATATCTTCTTCTTCCTTTAAGACCCTTAAGGCTCCTAAAGCTAAATTTTCCATTTCAGCTGCGCCGGGATAAACAAAAACTTCAGCAATATATTCAACCCTTTTTATTACTCGATTGGTTATATATTTTGATTTGGCTAGCCCACCGGTAATAAATATTGCATCCACATCTCCGTTTAAAACGGTAGCCATAGCGCCAATTTCTTTGGCTATCTGATAGATCATACCTTCATAGGCGAGCTCAGCTTTTTTATCTCCCTCTTCGATCCTTTTTTCTATTTCAAGTCCATCACTGGTATCTAAATAAGCTGTCAATCCGCCGTTGCCCAGTAATTTCTTAACAAACTTATCTCTCTCAGGTTGGTTTTCAAAAATATATTCGGCCAAATCTAAACTGGGTAAAGTTCCCACCCGTTCTGGAGAATAGGGTCCTCCCTGGTTTGCATTGTTAACATCAACAATTCTACCTTTTTTAAGAGGAGCTATCGAAATTCCCCCTCCCAAGTGAGCCCCCACTAAATTACATTCATCGAACTTTTTATCAATATATTCAGCAGTTTTTCTACCGATAGATTTAAGATTTAAAGCATGGGACTGACATTTTCTAGGAATTTCAGGTAACCCCGATAAACGGGCTACATCTTCAAATTCATCTACAGATATGGGATCAACTGTATAGGCAGGTATTCCAAATTCTTCTCCCAGGTTATAAGCGATAATACCAGCTAAGTTAGAAGCATGGGAAGAGTTTTTAGCAATTTCTAGATCGTGCACCATATCATCTCCGATTAGATAGGTACCCCCCAGTAGAGGATCCAGGGCAACTCCGCCCCTGGCTACAATTGCATCTAAATCATTGAAATTAAAACCAGAGCTTTTAATCTCTTCTCTTACTAACTTTTCCCGCCAATCTAATTGGTCTATAATCTTAGCATACTTTTTTATTTCCTCACTGCTGTGCTGCAGTTCTTGCTTCCATTTTTCTTTTTCGTCTTCGAAGATTGAAAGTTTGGTAGAAGTTGAACCGGGGTTAATAACTAGAATATTATACATTAAAAATCTCTCCTTTTTACGTGGTATATATTTATATTTCATTAACCACAACCCCAAATCCTCTTTTAAAAACTTACTTCATTAAAAGTTAAAAAACCTTTTTGGAATGCTTTAACCACCATTTCTATATTTGAGTCCGCATTAAAGAAGTTAAAAAGTTTCTTTTTATGGTACTTAATTGTACTTTTACTTAAGTTTAAATCACTGGCCAAAGCTCTTTCCGTAAGACCATGGGCGATCTTTTTTAGGATATAAAACTGCTTATCACTTAAATTTTTATGATATGAAATATCTTGCCTCTCACGATTTTTATTTGAAATCTTTAATTCAAGATTATTTACTAAAAGTTCTGTTAAACAAATTATTTCATTTTTAATCTTATTTTGACTAACTATATTTAAAAATCCATATATATCTTCCTTAATTATTATTGGATAAGCTATACTATGCCAGGAATTTAATGGTTTACAGAAATGGTGCCCCGGTAAAATATGGACGGGTTTTCCCAATTTGCCGGCTAAAAATACAGCATTAGTACCTGACTTTTCTTCTGCAAATGAAAATCCCTCTTCTATTCCAACTTGTTCTAGCTTTATCTTTTTATTAAAGTCAGCAGATATTGCTTCGATTACAAAGTTCTTATTGACCAAGAAAAAACAGGGCTTTTCTTCTAACTTATTATTTATTTCTCCCACCTTTATTTTAAAGTATTTTTTTATTGAATTATCAATATATTTCTTTTGGGTGGGGAACTCTCTTAATTGTGTAGTATCAATTTCTCTTTTTCTATTATATTTAAGACACCTTGACCAGGAGGAGGTTACTTCTTCCTTTATTTGATTATAATCGAAATACATTTTTTGTAGATCCAATCAAAACACTCCCCTGTTTAAAAAATCTAATTTTTCTAATATATAGTATATTATTTTTCTTTTCCTTACAACTATAGAAGCTTTAGTAAGCATTCCATTTTTATATGTAACATACTTTTTATTACTACCTTTTTCTAAAAAATTTTTTATAGATGCTTTTACCTTATATATATAATTATTATCATTTAATTTCGTCGTGTCAGAATTGATTTTAAGTATTCTTCCCCGAGCGGTTCCATGTTCTTTATAGGGAAAAGAAGCAATTTTATATACGACCTCATCTCCCTTATTCAATTTCAATATATCTTTGTTTTCAATAATTAAATCAACGACATATTTATTTTGTGTTTTGGGAATTATTTTCATTACCTTAACTCCCCCCGGAATATAATCTCCGGTATTATACTTATTTAAATACTCTATTTTGCCCTCAATAGGAGCACATATTTTATACTTCTTTATATCTGAATTTATTTTATCTAATTCAATCTTTTTAGTAATTATTGCATCTTCTAGGGAAGATATGCGTTTTTCTAATTCAACTAACTTGTTCTGCTTATATTCTTTAAGTTCATACTCTAAATTTTCTATTTGCTTTTTTTCATTAATTAACCTATTCTTTGTGATACTAAGTCCTTCAAATTTCTTTAACTTTTTATACTTATCCTTTTTCAGCTTAATATTATATTTATAGTGTTTTAATTTTCCTTTAATAACTGTTAATTCATTTTGAAATAACTGGGTATTTAATTTAATTGAAATATCTTTTTCTCTGATAAATCTTTTTATCACCTGTAGATCAGATATCTTAAGCTCAAGTAATTTGAGTTTATTTTTAAGATATCTTTTCCTCTTTAATAACTCTTGATTAGATAAAGAAAAGAGTAGTTCCCCTTTTCTTACTATTTGATTTTTTGGAGGAATAATATAATCTAAATAACCACCCTTTATACTGTATATGTAACTAATATTTTCTTCATTTTGAATTACCCCATTGGCTTTGATGATCACATCTACCTCACCATAGATAAGCCAGATAGTCAATCCGATAATAATTAAAATAATACTCAGCAGGAGGATTTTTAAAAAGAGTTTGCTCTTTATATTATTTTTATATCTTTTTTGACTTAAATTTTTGATATCTAAGTATTTATAGTTCAATAGGAATAACCTCATTTACATAATATTATTGCTGGACCTGCCACAAACTGTGATACTGCCCTTTTTGCCTTAATAAATATTGATGGGTGCCTTTTTCTACTACCTGCCCCCGGTCAATATAAAAGATATTATCAGAGTTTTTGATACTGCTCAGGCGGTGTGCTGCTATAATCACCGTTTTATTCTTTATAGTATTTTTAAGTAATTTATTAATCGACTTTTCTGTCTCATAATCTAAATGGTTAGTTGCCTCATCAAAAATTATTAAATCGGGATCCTTTAACATTATACGGGCAATGGCAATCCGCTGTCTTTGTCCCCCCGATAGATTACTACCGTTTTCATTCAGGATTGTCTCATATCTGGCAGGTAATTGATTTATATAATTATGGATTTTAGCCTTTTTACAGGCTTTGATTATTTCTTCTAAAGAATAATCCTCATCGTTTAAATTGATATTCTCTCTGATTGTTTTATTAAAAATATAGGGCTCCTGGGGCACATATCCTATTTTATCTCTTAATGATTTTGTCTCAATATCCTTAATGTTTTTTCCATCAATATAAATATTCCCCTGATAAGAAGAATAAAACTTCAATAGCAATTTTATTATCGTAGTCTTACCCGAGCCACTTTTCCCTACTAAGGCAATTCTTTGACCCGGTTTTATTTCAAAAGAAAGGTCTTTTAGGACCCGCTTTTCCATGTTATAGATAAATTCAATATTTTCATACTTGATTTTACCCTTAATAGATTCCAGTTTGATTAAATTATCATCTTTACCAACCGAATCTAGAACCATGATTTCTAATAAACGGTCTAAAGCGGCCGAGGCTTGCTGGATCTTTGGTTGTATCTTGATTAAATTTTGTAAAGGTTTATAAAAGTAAGCCAAGAGGGCATTAAAGGTTATCAGCTGGCCCACTGTTAAATTACCATTTATAACTTGATAACCTCCCGACCACAGGATAATGATCTCTCCCACAGCAGCCAGTAAGTTATCAATAGAGCCCTGCATATTCTTTAAAAAATTTGCCTTAAATGCTTTTTCAATAAATGTGATTAAGTCATCTTCATTTTGCAAGTAACTACTTTTTTCATTGTTTGATGCTTTGATTGTTTTAATACTTTTTACCGTTTCAACTAAGTTTGACTGCAGGTTAGCCCCTTTTTCCATCTCTTCTTTTCTGACCCTTTTATGTTTATATGCAAACAATAATACTAAAGTTATATAAGCTGGTATAATAATAACAGCAATTTTAAAGAGGTAACTACTCTGCAGATATAAAATTATTCCCCCTCCAATTACAAGAAGGGAATCAATCATGATGGTAATTGCTGCCCCTGATAAGGCTTCCCTAATTTTACCTGAATCCTGAACGCGGGAAAGTATTTCCCCTATTGCCCGCCTCTCATAAAAAGAGATGGGGAGGGTCAAAATATGTTCTAGGTAATCAGCTATTAATCTTATATCTATCTGCTGAGAAAAGTATAAAGAAAGTTGTCTGCGAAAGGTGTCCATTACAACTTTCATTACTGCTAAAACTAAAGCTCCCATTGATATTATATGCAGGGTGTTTTTTAAGCCGTTCACTAAAATACTATCTATTAGATATTTAAAGTAAAAGGAACCGATAATACCAAAGGCTGTATAAAACAAGGAGGCTATAAATATTTGAATTAACAGACCTTTATTATCTTTTAAGTGATACTTCAAAAAAGAGATCTTATCTAAATCTTTTGCTTTACTTCTCTCTTTTTGCTCGGGGGTTAAGAGTATTAAAATATTGGTCCACTTTTCTTTAAACTCGTTCTTTTTAATAGTTCTCAAACCACTGGCGGGATCAAATATGATCATAGCTTTATCTTTTATTCTATAGATTACTATATAGTGTAGTATATCGTTTTCTATAATATGAGCAATAGCCGGGAGTTTGATGTTTTGATTTAAGTCTTTCATCTCTGCTTTAACACCTTGTGCCTTAAAACCTATATCTACTGCTGCTTTAATTAGTCCATAAGCTGATGTTCCTTTTTGATTAGTCCCGGCCCTTTCTCTTATCTTACTAATTGGATAATTTAAATTATAGAGATTGGCTACTGTGGCCAGACAGGCTGATCCACAGTCACTTTGATCTCTCTGCTTTATAAACTTACTATATTTTATTAGCTTTAAGAATATTAGATAGACTGCTGTAGTTAGTTTCTGCATCATTTATCATTTCTTACTGTAATAATTGATATATTAACTGCCCTATTACAAATCCAACAATAACCCCAAGCGCAGTGGAAAAAAACGTACCCAGTACCAAATTATGTCCCTGGACCGGTCCACTTAATAATGTTAATAATGACATTTTCTTATTCTCCTTATTATTCAATTTATAGCCTCCTTGTAATTTAACTATTGATTAGCTGCCTTATTATAGCCTACATATGCTCCCAGGGCGATCCCGCCTAAACCGGCCATTAAATATACTACTGTAGCAGTAGTGCTGCTGACCACAAAACCACCCTTGATATCCATCAATTCTTCCTGGCTTAAATTTTTAATAAGGTCACCTCTTTTCTTTAACGGGTTGAATAATAACAGGCCGCACCTATAGCTAAACCTATTGCTATACCCGCTGAAGCTACTCCAAAAGCTCCCAGAATTAAAGTCGGACCAGAAATTGGTCCTCCCCCTTGTACCTGCATTAATTCATCTTTACTTAAGGGAGTAAGTTTACTTTTTGCTTTATCCATATGATTCCCCCTTGCATTTGTATTTCCCGGGATATCTTATTTACAATACTATCATAATATTCCATATTTTGCCACTATATTTATGTACTAAATCACTTCGTTATTAATGACAATTAAATATCAAATATTTATCAAATTTTAACCTATTAATAGGTTCCTGTAGTATAATAAATTCTTTTGACAAAAAAAGGGCCATCTGCTATTACACAGATGGCCCTTTTTACTATCTATTTAATTATATGTTAAACAAGAAATCCTGGAACAGGCCGGGAATTTAGACAATATTACTTTTCATCTTCTTCATTATAGGGTATAATTTTTACATCATCTTGGTCGATTTCTTCTATATCTATATTATGATCTTTTAAGAAGTGATAGGTAGCTTGACCAGGTGCATGAGCTTCAACAACTTCTTCAATACCTTCTTTTTCGTATTTAACTAAATATTTCATTTAAAAACCCCTCCCATTTATTCTTGCCTTTAATTAAATCATATCATAGAGAAAATAAAAGTAAAATTGAATACAAAACATTCAATTTTTTTCTATATTGAAAAATCTCCTTGTATTACTGGTAGTTGTTTCAGCGACTTTTTCAAAAGTTGTATTTTTTAAGGAAGCAAGATATTTAGCTACCTCTTTTACATACATTGGTTCATTTCTTTTTCCTCTATGTGGTGAAGGGGCTAAATAAGGAGAATCAGTTTCCAGTAAAATTCTACTTAAAGGAATCTTTTGCATAATATTTTTTAAATCTTGGGCACTATTAAAGGTAACTATACCCCCAGCACTAAAATAGAAGCCCAATTCCAGGGCTTCCTCTGCCATCTCTGCTCCACCCGTATAACTGTGCAGCAGTATATTATGATTCCTCATATTTTCTTCCTTTAAAATTTTAATGGTATCTTCATCAGCTTCCCGACTGTGAATGACCACGGGAAGATTAATTTCTTTAGCTAATTGAAGTTGTTTTTTAAATGCTTCTCTTTGTTCATCGCGCGGGGAGTTATCATAATAAAAGTCAAGACCTATTTCCCCAATTCCCACAACTTTATCAGCTTTAGAAAGGTCTTTTAATACCTGTAAAGCTTTTTTATCAAGTGTTTTAGCTTCATGAGGGTGAACTCCTACCACCGCATAAATAATCTCATACTGCTGGCTTAACTGTAGGGAACGGTGGCTCGAGGTTAAGTTTGATCCAACATTTATAATATTTACAATTCCATTACTTTTAGCTCTTTCAATAACTTCCTCTCTGTCTTTATTAAATTTATCAAAATCTAGGTGAGCGTGTGAGTCAATTAGTTCTACCATTTTTATTATTTCTCCTTTTATAATATAGATTAATAACTGCCAATAATTTTTCTATTTAATGCTTTAAGTACACCTTTACCTACTGCTAAAGGTAAATCCTGGTTGACATATGTGGCTCCTAATAGTCTTTCTTCCATTCCATGCTCATTATATAGGGTGATTTGTACTACAATTATATCATCTCTTAAGCCGGTTTTGAAGACATTCTCAACTCTTAATTTTCCGGGTAATTTTATGTACTTTTCTAACATTTTTGCCATACCATTAGCAGCTTTGTACATTAATGGTTCATCTGGATAATCATCACTGGTGCCTTCGAAAATATTATCATTAATTTTAAGTCTATAATGACAAACCGGATTATTATTTTCCTTAAAGATTGATATGATCTCCAAACGATCAATATCATGTTTCTCATCATCATGTTCAAATTGTGCAATACTTATTTTTTTATGATCAATATCTTTATCCTGATTAACTAATATAATAGTTTCAACATCCCTTACGATTCTTTTTGGATTTCTCTTTTTATCGGCTATTATATGTACTTCATCAATATCATTGTCACCAGTGATTTTGCAGGAGATTATTCCCTCTAATTTATTAATTTTTTGATTCAAATCCTCGAACATACTCTCTACCCCCATTTAACATTATGAATTTTTGAATATTAAATAATTATTTTTTAAAACTATTATCTAATTCACCGCTCTTAATAAGTTCAATCATTTTGGCTGTTAATTCAGGGTCAAACTGTTCACCTGAACACTCCTCAAATTCTTCTATAGTTTCTTTTTTACTAAGAGCTCTCTTATAACTGCGTCCCGTAGTCATAACATCAAATGAATCACATATATTTAATATTCTTGAACCTAACGGAATCTCCTTTTCTTCAATTCCATCAGGATAACCATTCCCGTTATAAAATTCATGATGATGGAGGATTATCTCTAGATCGTCATTTAACATATCAATGTCTTTTAAAAGTTCATATCCATAATAACTGTGTTTTTTCATTTCAGCAAATTCCTCTTCACTCAATACTTCATCACTTTTTAATATTTCATCATCAACATAAATCTTACCAATATCATGGATTTTAGCCATGTCTACGATTCGTTCTTTTCTTCCATGGCGAACTTTAGCAACATCACAAAGTTGCTTTGTATAGTTCGCTACTCTTTCACAATGCCCTTCTGTATAATGATCCTTGGAGTCTATTACCTTCAAGAAACTTTCAATTACTT
>DATGCJ010000219.1:0-3369 GCA_035312025.1 Halanaerobiales bacterium
TTATTACACTCCTTGCGATTTAAGTATTTAATTTAAGAACAAAATAATATATAATGGTCTATAAATTAGAGTACTTACTCTACATATTTTCTATAAATATTTTTATTTACCTCTTTAATTATTGGATTAATGTTTTGATTTAAACGATTTGTATTAATATAATATTTTAATTAAGGAACAGGGAGGCTGAATTTATGAAAAATGCAGTAATAATTTACTTTTCAAATACCGGTAATACTAAAAAAGTTGCCAAGTCGGTATATGAAGGATTAAAAGCTAAGGAAGTTGAGGTCGAGTTAAAAGAAGTTTCAGATGCTTATGATATTGACTTATTAGATTATGACTTAATTTGTATTGGCAGTCCTTCTTACAACTGGATGCCGCCGGATGCAATGCAGGATTTCTTAGAAGTCAAATTCGATAATTATGAAAATGCCGGTCAGGTTAAATTAAAAGCACCAAAAGTAGAAGGTCGAAATACACTTATCTTCTGTACATACTCAGGTCCTCATACCGGAAAAAAAGAAGCAGTACCGGTCGTTAAATACATCGGACAGTTTTTTGAACACCTCGGTTTTAATATTTTAGATGAATGGTATATTTTAAGCGAAATGGTGGGATCTGAAAGGTATAATACACAGGGTAAGATGGGCGATATTAGAGGATTACCGGATGAAGAGGATCTCAAAAGGATAAAAGAAAAAACTAAAGAGCTGGTGAATAAAATATAATGAAAATATAGTGAAATAACCTGGCCTTCTCTATTTCAAGAAGTCCAGGTTATTTTATTTACAACATAAATTCAATTAATAGTAGTACTATTATCAAAAAACCAGCAAATAAAAAGATAAAGGTCATATCATTAATATCAAAATAATCTTTTATACTGATCCTTTTTATAGGCTGTTTTGCTAAGAAACTATTTTTTACCTTGGGATAGATGTTAGCAAAAAAGCCGGCCCCCAGGATCATACCGGGTACTCCTCCAATTAAGGCATCAAGTGAACCCTGCCCCACTGCTCCAATCACAGTCCCAGGACAGTAACCTAAGAGTCCAAAACCAACTCCAAATAATAATCCGCCCGTAATTATGGAACCAAATGAACCGGTTTTTAAACTTAGTTCTACTTTTCCCAGGTAATTCAAGATATTAACTCCAATCATGCCAGTAATAATGGCTGTTAATATTACCTTAAATACGGTAAAGTCTTCTAATAATAACTGTCCTACCAAAACATTATAGTCTGTTACTCCTCCTTTTTGGAGTAAAAAACCAAAGATCAAACCAGTTAATAATCCTAAAAATTTATGTCTACGGCTTATGGATTTAATTTTCTCCACCTCCGATATTTTTATATTTTAGACTCTTTAATAGATAAGTGTGGCAGTTATTACTCCTCCCAGGAAGAAACAGATAACTGCAAGCCAGCTGCTCACTGCTAACTGCATCGTACCACTGATGCCGTGACCGCTTGTACAGCCGCCAGCCCAGCGGGCGCCCAGTCCTACAAAAAATCCACCAATTAAAGCCGTGATAATTCTTAGAATAGGGGTACTGCCAAATGCATTTAACCAGAGCGCAGGAACTACTTCAAATTGAAATTGTCCTGAAAGTAGGGAAGAAATAAATGAACCTAAGATTAGCCCAATTATAAGCATCACTTCCCAGTCTACAATCGGTTTGTATTCCTGGTAATACTCTTTTTGTTCTACTTCTGGACCATATAACATTTTTTCTATTATACCGCTTAAACGGGCGAAAGCGGTCGAGACCCCAATCGGTCTTTTAGAAAACAAAAAGGAAAACCAGCTTAAGACCCCGATTAAAAACCCGATTATATAGGGAGACCAGCGGCCCATACTTAAAATGTTCATAAAAATTCTCCTTTCTTTTTAATTAACTATATACTTTTATTTACTAAAAATTGAAAAAGGAGGAGTATGGTATTCTATACTCCCCTAAGATATATTATTTAGATGATCGGACAGGTTGTAGAAGACCAACCTTCTAAACCACCTAAAACAACATTAACTTGATTAAATCCGTTTCTTTTAAGGATACTGGCGGCAGTAGTTGATCTTAATCCACTCCCGCAGAAAACATAGATAGGTAAGTTATTAGGTGTCTTATCTAAATTGTCGGGTAGTTGAGTAATGTGAATATTTTCTGCCCCTTGAATTTCGCCAGCTTCGGCAAGTTCGTCTTCGCTTCTAACATCAAGTAGAAAGTATTCATTAGATTCATCTAAAAGTCTACATAGTTTTTGCACTTTGATCATGCCAAAAGAACTACTTTCATATCCGGCCATATGCCACTTGAGCAGACCGCCTTTTAGGTAACCGATTATATTATCATAGCCTATCCGGTTTAATATCTTAATATCATGAGCAGGATATTTGTCTGGAGTTACAATAAGTAATTTCTTATCATAAGAAAGAAACCAGCCGGCAAAGCTGGCCAGGCCATCCTGCCAAATAGAAATTGAACCAGGGATATGGGCGGCTCCATAGTTTAATTCATTTCTAGTATCTAATACCAAGACATCATCCTCTTTTGCTTTTTCTTTAAATTGTTTTGGATTGAGAGCGGCTGGAGCCGGTAAATCATCTATTGGATTAGATCCCTTCAGGTTTAACTCTTCCATTTTCCGAAAGTAGGGTGGTCTTTCCAATACCTCTTTTATGTTTTTAACAAATTCTGCTTCATTTTCATATTGTAAATTTGGGTTAACTTTCCTTTCCAGACCTATAGTAGTAAATTCTCTTTCTGCAATCGTATCTCCACAGACCGAACCAGCCCCGTGGGCAGGACATAAGATTACACCATCTCCCAAGGGGAGTATCTTATTATATATAGAATCATACAATTTATGGGCAAGTTCATCCATATTCTCTTCTCCCATTAGGTCTACGCGACCGGTATCGCCTGCAAAAAGGGCATCGCCCGTGAAGACCATTAATGGTTCATTTGAGAAGTCATATAAAAGGTAACTGAAAGAATTGGGAGTATGTCCGGGCGTATTTATCGCTTCAATAGTTAACCGGCCTACTTCAAACTTTTGGCCAGCCTGGACTGCATTTCCATATTGATAATCAAGCTGATCATCAGCGTGCCAGATGGTGGCCTTTGTTTTATCAGCTAAATTTGTTGAACCGATAATATAATCTTCATTGCGGTGAGTTTCTAAGATGTATTTAATTTGGAAACCCTGTTTTGTAGATTTTTCCAAATAATCATCTATATCTCTTTTCGGATCAATTACAACTGCTTCATTTTGGTCTCCTACGATATATGAATAATGAGCTAAACCAGGTGATTCAATTTTTTCAAATAGCAAATAAATCAGCTCCTTTGTTAATTATCTGTAA
>DATGCJ010000220.1:0-3931 GCA_035312025.1 Halanaerobiales bacterium
AACCATATGCTCAACACCGTGGAGATTTGTAAATAAATTATTTTTATTTACATTTTTTGTTTGCCTTGCATGCAGACATATCCAATGGATTAGTTCTTTTACAAATGAACAAATATCCTGTCGCCCAATTGGAAGGGAAGACAATGCGAAGTCAAGTGCGTTTCTGGTAACGGAAAGGTGTGAAGGAAGACTTTTAGCAAGTTAGTGGAACATAATGAAGATGAACCGATTTTGGCGGGTAATTGGGGTTAGGTTGCAAAAAGTGCCAATGCCCAAATTTCCGAATACAATTACACGTTAGAACGGATGGCTTTACTAACAGGATAGTTTGCTTAACAAGGGAAGTCTGCACTTTTGTCTAAATAGGCTAAGCAGAAACAAACCGAAAGGTAAGGATTTGTTAAGAAGGTGCAGATGACAGATGAAGCCGTAGTAGTGATAAAATCAGAACCTGTAAACCTTTAGCAATAAAGTTGAGGATAAAATTCTGATGACATTGTATATAAGTTTCGCATACTTAATAACAATGACTATAATAATCCAAAAGATTATTACAGGTGCGAAGGGCTGAAATTAAATCTAAGATGTAGGAAATTTTATTAATGCAATAAGTAAAAACAAAGACAATACTGGCTGAAATGCTAGTAGGAATTGCAGGCAGAAGTGGCGACGAACCGGCTTACCTGTCAATCCGTGTGAGAGTTGAGTGTCAATATGGTATCCAGTATAGATTGCCTAAGTGCTAGAGACACTGGAAACATATTGAGAAGAGACAACCTGCTTGTAGCATTAAATAGAATAGAATACACTGCAAAGGAAGCGAATTAAATGCGCAAATGGTATAGTTTAATAGACAAAGTTTACGACCTTACCAAGCTCGAAGAGTCTTTCTATCAAGTTAAGAGTAACAGAGGCTCGCGAACCAAAGGCGTAGATAATGTAAGTGTTGAAGATTTTGAAGAACACTTAGCAGATAACTTATACCAGATTCAGCAAGAGTTGCAGACTGGGGTATATACACCTCAGGCAGTAAAACGAGTTTATATTGATAAGCCAGATGGAAGTAAGAGACCACTTGGAATCCCGACAATTAGGGATAGAGTAGTGCAGCAAGCGCTTTTAAATATCTTACAACCAATTTTTGAGCCAGATTTTCATCCTTCGAGTTATGGCTATCGCCCCAATCGAAGTGCCCACCACGCAGTGGCCAAGGCAGAACGATTTACCAGGCAATATGGCCTAAGGTATGTAGTAGATATGGACCTGTCTAAATGTTTTGATAGTTTAGACCAGGACTTGATCCTACAATCCGTAAACAAGAAGGTTAGTGATGGAAAAGTCTTGCAACTAATAGACAAGTTTCTGAAATCAGGAGTTCTTGATAATTCCGAATATATTCCAACTGATAAAGGCTGTCCCCAAGGCGGAATAATTTCACCCTTACTGATGAACATATATCTGGATAATTTTGACCAGTATATGAAAAGTGAAGGAATAAGGATAGTCCGCTATGCAGATGATATTTTGATATTTGCTGATTCTAAGTCAAAATCAGGAGCATACAAAGCAAGAGCAGAACAGTATCTTGCAGGAAAACTTAGACTCAAAGTAAACCAGAGAAAGACACATCTGACGAACTTGTGGAAAGGCATACCCTACCTTGGATTTGTTATTCGAAATATGGGAGTTACGATTTCTCGCAAGAGCATAAAGAAATTCAAGGACAAAGTGAGAGCACTTACTCCTAGAAATAAGGGTAAAAGTGTCCATTACTATATCCGGGAATTGACAATGTTACTTAGAGGATTCTCTAACTATTTCAGAATAGCCAAATGCAAGAGTTGGTTTAGTCGGCTTATGGAATGGATAAGACGCAGACTAAGAATGATGATAATGAAAGCCTGGAAAAGTTGGAAACCACTCCATAAACAATTAAGGAGAAAAGGATATAAAGGGAACTTTGAGAAAATATCGATGTCAAGGTGGAGAAATTCGAATAGTCCACTTGTAAATATGGCCTTGACTAACACTTGGTTTGAAGAAAATGGTTTATACAATATGAAGGAAGTTACTGTAAATACTTTGCACCAATACTATAATTTTGTATTAAATTAGATTTAATATGAGCCGTGTACGTGACCCGTTCGCACGGTTCTGTGAGAGGGATAAAGCGAGATTAAATTAATCTCGCTTTACCCTACTTGATTGTTTGCTCTTAGATACACAATATTAACCGACATAATATTGACCGAATCAATCAATATTACTCGGTAATTTTTTTCCTATTTAACATAGGTTAACTAGAATTTTCAGTTAAAAATATTGGTTCTTCTTCAAAATGTATGGGTTGACATAAAAGAGTAATGGCCATAAGCTATTTTGTTAATAAAAATTCATCAAAGATGAAAGGAAGCTTATGGCCATCAACTCACTCTTAGTTAAACTTCTTGATAATTTATTTGAAATTCAAGGATATTCATTGGTAGATATAGAGCGTAAGACGGACCGAGTTAATTTATTTTTAAAAAATGAAGAGCTACCCCGATGCCCTAATTGTGGCAGAGAACATTCATCAGGTAGATATGATAGTAAAGAAAGGACCTTCTATTTAGGTTCTCTTAATACTACTCCAATTTACGGAATATTGAGGATTTATCGTTTTAAATGCTCCAGATGCGGGATCGTAACTGAAGATCAAAGGATAAGTGACAATAAGAAAAGTTATTCTAAAAATATTGGTGAAGTAGTAACTAATTACACCCGCTACCTGGATAACGTTTCTACATCTAAATTGCTGGGCTTAACA
Organism: Halanaerobiales bacterium; assembly: GCA_035312025.1. Lineage (GTDB taxonomy): Bacteria > Bacillota > Halanaerobiia > Halanaerobiales > M55B127 > M55B127. The sequence continues at coordinate 2,807 of DATGCJ010000220.1, forward strand.
GAATCAATGGTTTTTCGTATAGATAAAGATGAGTTATCTCGAAAAATGGAAGATTACATAAAAAGGGTTCCTGATAAGATTAAATCAATAGGTATTGACGAGGTTTCCCGAAAGCGAAGGCATACCTATGCTACAGTTGTCACTAATCAATATGACAGTAAGGTAATCTGGTTAGAGAAAGGGAGAAGCAAAGATAGTTTAGGTTCTGTATATAATAAATTTTCAGACAAACTATCCTCTCTACAAGCAGCTTCTATGGATTTTTGGAGTCCTTATAAGTCCGCCACTGAAAAGCACTTTCCTCAAGTTTCTATAGTTCATGATAAATTTCATTTAAGCAGGATCTTCAATAGACATATTGAACAAGAGAGAAGAGATTACCAAAGGGACTTACCTGATGATGAGAGGAAACAAATTAAAAAGCATACCCGCTGGATATTATTGAGAAGAAGATCAAAAAATGAGGAGTCGTATCAGGAGCATTTTAAGAAATTGAAGGAAAGAAATAGTCATTTGTTTGAGATGTATTTATTGAAAGAAGATTTTCTTGTGATCTTTGATAGAAAGTTAAAAAAATCCAAAGCAAAAACAGCAATACTGGAGTGGATAGAAAAAGCTAAAGAATCTATTTATGAAAATATAAAATCTTTTGCCAGAAAAACTGAAAACAGATTAGAAACCTTACTCAATTGGTTTGACCATCCTATTTCTAATGGCTTATCGGAAGGTATTAATAATGTAATAAAATCACTACTTAAAAGAGGATATGGATATAAGGACTTTGAATACTTTAGAATGAAAGTTTTACAAAAATGTGGATACTTAAATAATTCAATTACCCACACAAATTGAAGGAGAACCATATCAATTTATTGCGAGATAATCAAAAATAGATAAAGTAAATTTTATTTATAAAAGGGAGGAGGGAGAAGGCTTCATAAACCCTCTCCCTAAATATAGGGCTAATCCCGCTCCGAGTTAAAATATGAGGATTGTAGTGGATAACTCGGCACACCCGAAGCAGGGATATGACTACTTTGAAAGGAAATCTTAATTTGAAATAACAATCATTTTTTCATTCATACACTATTAAAATGATATCAATAGTAAAATGTTTCCTTTATA
>DATGCJ010000221.1:0-4750 GCA_035312025.1 Halanaerobiales bacterium
TCTTCTTCAAAAGGCTCAAACATTAATAATCACTCCAAAACTCTATGATACTTTAATTATATCACAGATAATGGTTGATTTAGGGGGTAAAACCGAAATAATTTTAGTGTTTTAAAGAAATTTTAGACTTTTCGCAGTGTAATCATTATTAATTAATTTAAAAACCTCCATAGCTACTTAAAAGTAAGAGGATTAGAATTAAAAATATTATAAACACATAACTACTAGAACCTTCAAGACCATAATCTCCCATAAATTTCACCTCTTTTTTTTATTTTGGTATATATTATGTGTCAAAAAGTATTTTGTGAAAGGTGAGAAATATAATTTAGTGTACCGCGTAACTCCTGGTATATGTCGAAAAAAATAAAATACATGGTAATTACTTGCAGGATTTTACTTTAGTAAAGAGAAGTATTAAAAGTATAAAAAAATAAAGAAGGAAGTGACAAACACCACTTTTTTTAATCATATACATTACTAAATGGAGGGTAAATTATGTTAAAAAAGAGTTTATCATTAATAGTAGTTATCTGTTTGATTTTGATACTTGCTGCCTGTAGTGGTTCTAATAATAATTTGTTGCCAGAAGAAGAATATTCTTCACTGACAGTTACAGTTAAAGATGCAAGTGATGATAGCAATATAGAAGGGGCTTCAGTAATATTGGAAACGATCAGTTCAGATACGACTGATTCTGAAGGTGATGCCCAATTTGAGGCTTTGAATGTAGGAGATTATGAAATAAGTGTGGCCTCTACCGGTTATGTTGCTGCAGAGAGTGAAGTTACAATTGGTAGTAGTGATAAAACAAGGACTATTAAGTTAGCTCCAGAACAGGTTCAGCAGGAGGTAACAACTCAAAGCGAAAGTGTAGGTAACGGTCTATGTGATATGGATTTTAATGATGAAGATTCTGATCAGGATGCTAAAGATGCTCTGTCAAACCAAACTGTAACAGTGGAGGAAAATGACCAGGATGCGGTTGAGATACTTTCCAATTCTGGAACTAGTCTGGGGGATGCAGGATTATCTCAAACAGCTCAACCTATAGGTCCTTCCTTTAATTTTAGTTTCAGTACTCTGGCACGTCAAACTTACCATATATCAAAGGTTGTAGAAGATCCCTGGGTCAAAATAAAGATTGATCTGGGCAATTTAGTTGATAATTTAAATAATATAGATAGCGAACGTTATAGCCTGCTGGTTGCCATTAGTACAACAGCAAGCAGTGAATTCACTGAATTTATTGTACCAGAAAATATTACCATTGACCAGTTATTGGGAAAAATATGTGGAACAATTCCGGTAACAATTGATGGTGTAGCAATTGATGAAATTGTTGTAACCCTTGTATATAACCAGGATGAAAATCTTGATTTAGCCACTGACTTAACCGATGCAAAAAACTTTGTCGGTGATTTAAAAACCCATGGCCTTGCCTTAAGGGATGCAGGTCAACAACAGGCCCAAAAAATAGAAGATAACTTAAAAAATGAAGTAGTTCCCTATATGGTTTCACTTGGTTATGGATTCCATAAGATAAGTGATATTATAGAAATTTGGGGATACATAGTAAGCCAGGCATTTGAAAACGAATATGGTGTTGGGGAGTTTACGGTAAATGTTGATAACTGGGATACAGATGAGGCCTTTATTATAAGTGGGCCGTCACCAGCTGAAAATCTGGCTGAACTCTCTACCTGGGATTATACTATTAACTTCACCAATACTGGGGAAGAAGATTTAGGAACTGCCACAATATCTATCACCAACCCCATTGATTTGTATAACTATGAGGAAACTATAGAGGGTACCTATATTACAATAGATGAAACTATTGATTTCAGGAATGCTGAGTTTACATTGGATTATACAGAAGCGATTGGTAATGTCAATTATTCCCTGGATTGTAGTCTGGATTCCAGTAGCTATGAACTGGTGGAATTTACAGATACAGATACCTATTATGATTATGATGAGCTGTATACAGAAGAATGGAATACAACCGTTTATGTCCCCACTGTATCTACAGCACAGTTAGATGGCACTATAGAAGATGATACTATAACTGATGAAGACGGAGTATTTAGTGATATATATGGACAGATATTTGGCAGTACAGAAGATATACCTGCCGAAATCCCTGTCTTAGATTCTGTAACAATAAATAATACATTAAGTGTAGATTTTAACAATAATAATGATATTACCTTTAATGGTAGTTTTGTTGCTGATGCCTTTACCTATAGTGGGAATGGTAGTTTTGATTTCATTGAATCACCGCTTATTTCCCTGGAAAATGAGGAATATCCTTTACTGGATAGCATTAATCTGGAAATGACAAATTTTGAAACAAATGTTTTTAGAATCTCAGGGGGGCTGGATGTAGACTTTACCACCAAGACCATTCAGGAGAGTGTGGGTTATACATATGATTTCTCAGTCCCGGATGAAATCACTTATCAGGGAACCTATCAGGATATAAGTATAGAAAATGGTTTTAAGCTTGATGGGACACTAGTAATAGACCCCTATTTTGAAGATTTCAGTATAGATTTAACTGAAGAATACATGGAAACTGAAGATAACTATTTGGGGGGGAAGATCTTACTTTCCGGTTCTCTGACAAATGCTACTGATGCTAATTTCAACCTGGCCTATTTCAACATTTACCGTGATGGATATCACCATGGTAGTACTGAGTTCAGGTATGAATTTGGCAGTGGTCATTATATAGAAGGTGAAGCCAGTTTTGGAGAGGGACAACCCTTTAAATTCCGGGCGGCCAATGACCAGAACCTATCATTAAATATGAAGGTTTATGATTGGAGCTCAGTAACCCGTGTTGGTACAATTAAAAACTACTATGAGAATAAGCTGTATGGAGAAATATATACAGATACTGATCCTTACGTAAATTACAGTGATAATACTACCGAAACCCTATTACCTTCAGAATAACAAATGCAGGGTAATAAAAAATAAATATTTTATAAGCGGGCAGTCACTTTGTTGACTGTCCCTTTAATCAGGTGATTTTTATGTCAAAAAATATTTGTATTTTCATAATTATTTTTATATTTATCTGTCCTGGAACTTTAAAGGCCGGGGAAATAGGTACAGAGATTAATATTTTTTTAGAGAATAATATATTTTCGGTTAGAGATGGGATAGATTATTTTATTGATAACAGCATTGAGCAAGAGTATTTACAGGATATCATTCCTAATAACTGGAACCTGGTTTATAACAATGAATTATGTTCTCAAATTAGTAATAATATACAGGCTGGTTATATAAGAGAATATGAAGGGGAAATACTTGCTAAAGAAGATACCGTCCTGTTTTTAATTGATAGGATAAATGATAAATATGATAAGTATAATTACAGTATTGATTATTACAGTTTTAGTCAATCACTGGAAGGTATAATACTAGAAAAAGATATAAAATATAGTAATGATATTTGTTTTACTATTAATAGTAAATTATTAAGGGGAATTAGTCTGTCTGTTAGTGAATATAATGGGGAGGTAGAAGTGGGAGAAGAGGTTCTTTTTGATGGTCATAAGCAGAGTATTCAGAGCCATCTGGGTCAGGAGACGGAGATGTATGATGTAGACTTATCCAGTTATGGTTTTAGTATTGGTGGTGGTGTTCAATGGTTTATAGGTTCTGATTACTGGCTTAATTTTCAAGTTGAAGACATAATTAATTGTGTGTTCTGGAATGATGTTTACACTACTGATATTAATTATAATGATACAATGCTAAGTATCCTATCCAATAAGAAAGGGGATGAATACAGAGCCCAGGGGGATACAGGTAAAGCTAGTTATAGAGAATATACCACTTATCTAACCCCCGAATATAATCTTTCACTTAGCAATAATAGGTTAAATATAGGGCTATATTATTACAAAAAAGCATATCCCTTTTTTAGTTATAAAATATTGACAGATAAACCCGAACTAAAAATAGGTTTATTTGCAGATTATTATAGTGTGAAGATTAAATACGGATGCTTAAAGGCTTTATTAAGAACACGTGATCTCAACCTTATGGAATCACAGGGTATAACTGCTACATTAGGGGTTAATCTGCAGTTTTAATTAGGGTACCCGGTGTCTCCCGGTTTATGTCGAAAAATGTATTAGGTTTAAGTAGAGGTTTTATCTGGTCTCGTTCATTACCTTTACTTAAGGAAACCTGGTTACTGGGATTTGGGGCCGATACTTATCCTATATACTTTCCCCAGGATGATAATGTTGGTAAACTTATAACTTTTGATAAAACCCGTAAAATAATGGATAAACCCCATAACATGTATCTACGGCTGCAATCAATACTGGAGTACCTTTTATGTTAGCCTTACTTGTATTGTTCGTAATGTATTTTTTTCAAAGTCTCAGGCTTTACTGGAATTCCGAATTCAGGGATATCTACACAATTACCGGGGTGGGGATACTGGCTGCCTTTACAGGATATGTAGTAGCAGGTCTATTCAATGATAGTATTATTTCTGTTGCTCCTGTTTTCTGGATTCTGTTGGGAATTGGTATAAGTATTAATTTGAAATTGAAAACAGGGAAGTAAATATATATTAACCTGAATTATTCATAGCACTTTAAAAAAAGACTTTTTTCAATAAAAACATTCAAAATCAGCTCCAATGATCAATTAGATCGAATAAATTTATCAATTTGAGTCAGACATTTATTAATTACTCCAATTGGTAAATAATGTT
>DATGCJ010000222.1:0-3236 GCA_035312025.1 Halanaerobiales bacterium
TTGGTATAAAAAACATAAAAAAGAAGGATATCCCATAATAGTTGCGGAAGTTGATAATATAGTAGTAGGTTGGGCGAGCCTCTCACGCTGGTCTGATAAAAAAGGGTATGACTATACAGCAGAAAATTCAGTTTATGTAGATAAAGCAAACCGGGGTCAGGGGATAGGTTATAATTTATTAAAAAAGCTGATAGAAAAGGCAAAACAAAAGAATATTAAAAATCTCATAGCATTAATCACGGAAGGAAATCAAGGCAGTATTAACTTACATAAGAAGTTTGCTTATGAAAAGGTCGGTAACTTAAAGAAAGTAGGTCATAAGTTCAATCAGTATTATGATGTAGAGATCTATCAGTTAATAGTTAGTGAGTAAAGGAGCAGATTTGATAGTGAATAATTTTTGGGCTGGTAAGCTTTGGTTCATTTTGACCGCTTTTTTATTACTTTTATTATCGGGATTAATTTTAAATTTAGCAATCCAGACAGAAATTAGCAGCTTCTACTGGATGATAATTCCTTCAATTTTGTTTGAAGAAATGCTGAAAAGCAGTTATCTGATAATTGCTGATATAAAAATAATTAATTTCATATTTATTTTTATATTTTGGTTTATAGTGACTATCTAATTGTCAGCATCTATGTGATATTTAAAACTATAAAAAATGAAGACTCTAAGGGGAGGAATAACTAATGGAAATACCTGCAAAAAGATGGTTTGAAGCAGTTCGGAAAAGGAGTTCAGTGCGTAATTTTTTACCTGCAAAATTAAAAGATAAGGATGAAAAAAAGTATTCTCAATTTTTAGAAGAAATGAATGAGATGTACCACGGGATAAGAGTGGTATATGTGCCAGAGGGCTTTCAGGAAGTAGCCAAAGGCTTTATCGGTTCCTATGGTAAGATTGATGGGGCTCAATCATATCTGGTCTGCCTGGCTGAAAAGAATACCCCTTATAAAAATGAGAAGATCGGTTATATGGGAGAGGCAGCTGTCTTAGAAGCGACTGCAATGGGTATTGCCTCCTGCTGGGTAACCGGTACCTATAAAAAAGAGGATGTAGCCAAACAGGTTGAGATAAAAGATAAGGAATTTATCAAGTCTGTAATTGCTTTGGGTTATGCCAAAGATGAAAAGAAATTATCTGAAAAACTTATTAAAACTATAGTATCAAGCGGTAAAAGAGAAGCCCTCGCTGAATTATGTGAGGGGGGAGTGGATGAGAACTGGCCGGATTGGATAAAAACAGCCTTAGAAACAGCCAGATTGGCACCTTCCGCTATAAACCGTCAACCCTGGAGGTTTAAAGTTGATAAGAATGAAATCACAGTTAAACTACCTGAAGGTAATGGTGATAAGGATTCCAAGAAGCTAGACTGTGGAATTGCCATGCTCCATCTTGAAGTAGGGGCACTTAATTCAGGAGTACAAGGGGAATGGAAGTTCCAGCTAGATCCTGAAATAGCAACATTTAAGAAAAAATAAAATGAGGTGGCTAAATGCCTGATAAACAGGAAATATTGAAGCAATTAGAAACCGAGAGGTTACTATTAAAACCTATTTCACGAGAATTTAAACAAGAAATCTATAAACATTTTTCCGATCAAGCTGTAACAAGATATATGGATATAGATGTATTAAAGTCAGTTCAAGAAGCTGAAGAGATCATTGATTTTTATGTAGAAAAAGAAGATCAAGAAAAATGTTATAGATGGGTAATCATTAGAAAAGAAGATAATGCCTTTTTAGGCACCTGTGGTTTTAATAGCTGGGAAAAATGCAGGGCTAACCGGGTCGAGATCGGTTATGATCTCTCTAAAAAATACTGGAGACAGGGCTACATGCAGGAAGCAGTAAAAAGATTAATAAACCACGGCTTTGAAATCTTAAACCTGCATAGAATAGAAGCTAAAGTTACAAAAGGCAATGAACCTTCCTGCCGTTTACTGGAAAAATTAAATTTTACAGAAGAAGGTTTTTTAAGAGATTATAATTACTGGAAAGGCGAATATATAAGTGAATATATGTATTCACTCTTAGAAGATGAATATAGAAAAAATCTTTAATTAAAATTAAACCTCTTATTACTTAATAAGGAAGTAATAAGGGGTTTTTTTGATTTAAATTAGTTGTTTTAAAACAATAAAGACAATATTTCAAATATCAGCTATAATTAAATAAGAAAATATATTTTGAAAGGGGTAATAATTACCTGTATAATTAAGGTATAAGTAAGAAAAATAAAAAACTACCCATATAATTATATTATCTAATTTTTGAACAAAAAAGAAATCTAAGTATTCAATCAAAACATCGGCAATCTATAGATGTTTTTTGAGCAAAATAAATAATAAAATCTCTTTAATTAAAGGAGCTAACTATGGATATTAAAAAATTAATTAACCTTTTTAAGAAACCAAAATTATTTGAAAGAAGTGACCAGAAATTCTGGGATGATCCTCATATTTCTAAAAAGATGTTAGAAATACATATTGATCCGGAATTTGATGCCGCCAGCAGGACTTATGAATTTATTGATGATTCTATTGATTGGTTAATTGAAGATGTATTAACAGAAAAGGATCAAAAGATAATGGACTTAGGTTGTGGCCCTGGTTTTTATTCCAAGGGGTTAGCAGAAGCAGGTTATTCAGTAACAGGCATAGATTTATCAGAAAGATCAATAGAGTATGCGAGAACTCAAATGGAGAATGAAGAATTAGATGTGGAATATAAAGTGCAGAACTTTTTAACACTTGAATATGAAGAAAAATTTGATGTCGTATTACTTCTGTATTGTGAACTAGGGGCTTTAACTAATGAAGAACGTAATAAGTTACTTAATGTTATTTACAAAGCTTTAAAACCAGGCGGCAAATTTATCTTTGATGTCTTTACGGCCCAAAATAGGGATGAAGAGGATCTTGGTAAAAGTTGGGATATAGCTCAAAGAGGTTTCTGGGATGAAAAACCTTACATATCTTTAACAGAAACATTTTTCTATCCGGAGGCTGATACATATTTAAATCAGACTATTATAGTTAATGAAGAAGAAGAGATATCTTTATATCGGATATTTGAACATTTCTATAACAAAGAAACTATTAGTGAGGTATTAGAGCAATTTGGTTTTATTAACCATGCTTTTTATTCTGATTTGACCGGCCAAAAATATACTCCTAAATCTAAAACTTTAGCTGTAGTAACCGAAAAACTTTAATTATAATAATAAATAAGAT
>DATGCJ010000223.1:0-6759 GCA_035312025.1 Halanaerobiales bacterium
ATCTGCATTTAAGCTTCTCCTCCACATTAATTAAATTATATTTTTTACCTAATATTTATATTGTTTAAATATTAACATTCCCTAAATCTTTTAAAATGTCTTCCACTATTTTATTTACAGCATTTTTCTGTCCCTCAAAACTTTTTATCTTTGCTTTTAGTTCATTAAACTTTTCCTCTCTTAAAAGCTCTGTTACAACTTGTGATAATTGTTTGCTGTCCATCTCACCCACTAGGGAAGGAACAATTTCTTTTTGGGATAAAATATTTACTAAAGAAAAATATTCTCTTTTCTTTAATACTTTAGAGGAAATACTTTTCTTAATTATTTTTCCTATTATTGGTAATTCACCAATTAATCCTATGATACCAGGTAAAGGGATCAGTTCAGGTTTATTAAGAGGTAAAATTACTAACATAGGAGTATCCAAAACTGCTAACTCAAGATTATTTGTTCCAGGTATGGTAACTGCAAAATCAGATTCCCTCATTATACTCTGCAAATTTTCTTCATATATTTTTATTTTACAACCGTTTAAAATAATTGTGTTTTTCTCTGGCTCATAAGTAACTTGCTCTTTGATCCTTTCATCCCTTATTACCATTTCAATATCTCTTTCATTAATAAAAGCAGCTTTACTTATTATAAAGCGATAATTATTTTCCTTTTTATTTATTTCTGAAATAAAGTTTAAATATAAGGGAAGGAGATAACTAAATTCTTTAGGCCTACTGCCTGGAAATAAATTTATTAAGGTCTCTCCTTCTTTCTTGTTTAACAATTTAGCTGTCGCTTTTTGGGTTAATTGGGGGTTAATGGAATCAAACATAAGATTACCCACTATTTTTAGTTTGTCCTCATCGATTCCATCCTTCTTCATTTTATTATATAAATTTTGATCAGAAAGATAATATTTTTTTATACTTTTGGGAAAACCATAGTCCCTTTCTGTATAAGCATAAACCGGATAATCTAATCTTTTACCCAAAAACACGGCATGCATGAAGTCTCCTCCTAAAAAGAACACAAAACCATCTTTAGAAGGTTTAAAATTATCAGGTTTAATATTTAATAGTATATATTTTAAATATTGCCTGCTGTTAAAGGCAGCTGTTATACCCTCTAATTTAGATAAAACTTTACCTTCATTCCCGCTCGAAAAAACACAGGGAGGGGTAAATACATAGATATTCTTCTCTATATTTAATTCATTTAATCTTCTAACCACCGGTTTTACCCAGGAAGCAACTTCTCCAGGGCTATTGGTAGTTAAAACGATATCAACCACAAAAACCAGCCTCCCTTATTTTAAATGGTGAATACTATTTAATAAATTAACAACGGGGTAATGTTTGTAAAAATGAATACGTGATATAGACACATTTTCGACTTCAATACTAAAGATTCTACTTAAGGGTAAGTCCAATAAATAGGCAAATATAATTCTAATAATACCACCATGGGTGGCTATCAAGATTTTTTTATCAGGATTATCATCAACAATTTTATCAATTGTCTCTCCCACCCTTTCTTCTACCTCTTTTATATGCTCGCCATCTGGTGGTTTGCAACAGGTGGGGTCCTTTGCCCATTTCTTTGCCAAATCAGGGTAATTTTCTTCTATTTCAGAAAAAGTTAATCCTTCCCACTGACCGAAATCTATTTCCATCAGTTCAGAAATAGTAATAATTTCCTTATTTTGATAATTTGCAATCCCTTGCACAGTTTCCTGAGCCCTTTTCAAGGTACTACTGTATATAGTATCAAACGCCTCATCTTTTAGAAAATCAAATAACTTTTCTGCCTGTCTTTGGCCTTTTTCATTTAACTCTATATCCCTAACTCCCTGATAGCGGGAAGTCTTATTCCATTCGGTCTCTCCATGTCTGGCCAACACTATTTTAGTTGTCATAGTTACACCTTCTTATTTTAGTTTTCTTTTATTATTATAATTGAAATTTTATTCTATATCAATTAAAGTAGTGTTTTAACTTCTCAAATTATTAAAACCCCCACAAGAAATCGTGAGGGTATTAATAGTCTTAATTGTCATTTTTATCTACTTTTCCATAATCTCATTTACTTCATCTTCTAAATCAGGCCAAATTGCTTTAGTCAACTGAGATAATCCAATTAATAGTCTTGGTGAAGCCCGGTTTATAATATTTTGATCTATAATATAAACCCTGTCATTTTTAATGGCTGTTATATCTTTAAATCTTTTTCTATTTTTTATACTTTCTTTTGAAACCTGCATCTCAGCACTGTGGGGTGTTGAAATATATACTTCTGGATCTTCTACCAGCAGTTTTTCTAAGCTAAACTGCGGCCATTGAGTTTCAGCCAGACGACCTATATTAAATCCCCCGGCCATATGGATAAGATCATCAATAAAGTTGTCTACCCCAGCAGTGTATAGGGGATCGCTCCACAATTCATAAAAAACTTTCGGCCTGTCATTATTAGCTAACTTTTTATCAATTAAATCTTTCATCTCGGAAATCTTTATATACATATCAGCTGTAACTTCCTCAGCAATATCCTGATTACCTGTAATCTTACCGATCTTTTTTATATTTTCGATAGCAGTATTCACACTACTTGCTTTAAAACCTGCTACCTTAATATTTAATTCTCTTAATCTCTCAATGGTTTCCATCTTATTGACAGAGGCAGCTATTACAAGGTCGGGTTCCATGGAAACTATTTTCTCAATGTTGGGTTCTGTAATGGTACCAATTTTATCTACTTTGGTCGCTTCTTTAGGGTAATCGGCATAGGTGGTAACTCCTATTACCTGCTCTCCCGCCCTAACAGCAAAGAGATTTTCAGTAGTCTGAGGTGAAATTGAAATGATTTTGGCGGGTTTTTCTTCTATCACCACTTTTTCACCTAGACCGTCTGTGATAGTAACCGGAAATTCCTGAGCTATGGCCCCTCCACTAATGATAAGTAAACTTAGAATTAAAAATAATGTGATTAGATTGATACTCTTTTTGAATCTCATTTTATTCCTCCTCTTATATTTTTATGCTTTTATAAAAAACTTTTTAAAGCTTTTAATAATATTTTGTTTTCTTCTCTACTTTTTACTGCAACTCTGATAAAGTTGTCATCTAATCCTTTATAATTGCTGCAGTTGCGGATCAAAATAGATCTCTCTGCTAACTGATTGTAAAGTTCAGATCCACTATAATTACTATCTGTTAAGTCAATAAAGATATAATTGGCATTGGGATAGTACACCCTTAAATTTTTAAATTTTTTAAGTTCCTGATAGAGAAATATTTTTTCTCTGTAAATTGCTTTTTTTGTTAACTTATCATACCGTTTTTGTTCTAATATTAGTTCCCCGGCTTTTTGGGCCAGGCTATTTACATTCCAGGGGTCTTTAGCTTTATTGATCTTTTTGATAATCTCCTTATTTGCTATTCCATAACCTAATCTTAAGCCGGGTACCGCATAAAACTTGGTTAAAGACCTTAAAATAAAGAGTTTATCAAAATCTTTTAAAAAACTTAAGGAAGTTATCTTCTGTTCTAGAAAATCAACAAAGGCTTCATCAATAACAGTAAAAATATCTTTCTTTTTATTGTGTAATAATAGTTCTTTTATTTTATCCCTGGTAATAAATTTACCGGTAGGGTTATTAGGATTACATAAAAAGAAGATATCAATATCTCCAGTTAGATCTTTTTTTAAGCGATTTATATTTAATTTAAAACTATGGTCAGTTGAAATGTAATGATAATTAACTTCTATTTCTTCTGCTTTTAATGCTTTTTCATATTCAGAAAAGGTGGGCGCTAAAACTAGACCTTTATTTAAATCTAATATCCTGGTTAAGATATAAATTAGTTCAACTGCCCCATTTCCCAATACATAATTATCTGCCTTCCCACCATATTTTTCGGCTAAAAGTTTTTTTAAGGAAGTAGAATCAGGTTCGGGATAACGAGTAATAGCTTCTATTTCCTTTCTGATCTTGCTATAGATATCAGGTGGGGGACCTACAAAGTTTATATTGGCACTAAAGTCTATTATTTCACTTTCACTAATATTAAATTTTTCAGCTGCTTCTTTGAGATTGCCGCCGTGTGCTTGTTCCATACTTTTAACCCTCATTTTTAATAGTTTTATAACCACCGTTTACTATCTTGGTTTTAAATAATAATTTTAGCTGAGGTGCTCTTGATCCTACAAAATTTATAATATCATCAAAATATAAGGGGTCTTTTACCATAATTCCAAGGACCGTACCACTGTGCGCTATGTTAACTCCTAAAAAGCCCACTTTTTGTTCTAGCCCCTTAACTAACCTTTCCAAACCTGTCTTCTTTAAGATAATCTGGTTGGCTAAACTACTTATAGTAGCCCCTTTACCGATCATCTCTTTATTATTATTTTTAACACCTTTACTTATTAAATTATATGCTTTTTCAATTTGTTTACTCTTACCTCGATTTAAATTATCCAGGTCTACTCTCGTATTAAAAGCCAGGGTATCCACTTTCCCTCCATAATCAAATACCAATAAAGGTATTGGCTCGATATTTCCTAAAAATCGAATCATTGAACCTTCAATGTGGTCAAATAAGTTTATACCCTTTAAAAAGGTGGCATCAGATGGTTCTACTTTTAATAAAATTTCTTTTATTTGATTCAAATCCAACTCTAAATCTAATACTTTCACAGCTGCTATTAAGGCAGCACTCATATCAGCAGTAGAACTACCCAGACCCTTAGAACGGGGTAATTTTGAATTTATCTTAACTTGCAATCCTATATTCTTTAGATCATAATAATCCCTTAGAATATTTAGGGCTTCTTTCGTTTTGTTTTTACTTTCTTCTATAATAATTTCATCATTTTCTTTATTTATCTCAACAGTGACCTCACTATAGATATCAATAGGACAGCTTATTAAAAAATTACTGTTGTTCAGATAGCCCTGGGCCAACTCTCCACAACTGCCCGGTACTTTTACTGTATAACTCATAAATTTGCTCCTTAATTAATACAATAATATTATTAAAAATAAGACTAAAACTTCCATTAATTCATTGAGTGCTCCATAATTATCGCCCGTCAAACCCTCTATCTTCTTTACAATAAAAGTCCCAAAAAGCCAGATTCCTAAAGCAGATATGACTAAAATTATAATTCCCTTGAAGAGAAATAGTGCTAAAGTGACTATTACTGTATAGACCGCGGTAAGCCAGGCTTCATTTCTTGTTAAATATAGTTTAAATGCTTTACCAAATCCTTCCTTTTTAGCATAGGGGAATAGATAGACTGCCCAAACCATGGCACAGCGGCTGATCGTTGGTGCAGTAATCAAGGCCAGATTCCTTACACTCATCGGTAATTCAGCCAGCAAACTTAATTTAAGTATTAATACTAAGACAACCGCCAGGATCCCATAGACCCCGATACTGCTGTCTCCCATAATTTCTAAAATCCTTTTTTTGTTACTGCCGCCAAAAAGTCCGTCAAAGGTATCGGCCAAACCATCAAAATGGATACCCCCGGTAAATAAGACGAAAAATATTAAAAGCAAACTATCCCGGACAAGATCGGGTAGAAAAATAGTACCTATTATATTAACCAGTACTAAAAATAGACCAATAATCGTCCCAATCAGGGGATAGTAAAGCATAGATTTCGCTATGTTTTTCTCCCTATAATCAAGTTCTTTTTTTACCGGGATGATGGTAATGAACTGTAAGGCAATTAAAAATGAGTTCATCTTAAACCTCCTCTAAAAATCGAGTGTATCAAAGGTAGCCATCTCTTTAATTATCCGGTTGGCAGATTCAACTATACCCATTCCTAAAATTGCTCCTGTACCTTCACCCAGCCTCATATCTAAATCAAACATCGGCCTCATATCCAGGAATTGATATAATTTATGATGGCCGGGTTCTACCGATTTATGGGAAGGGATTAAAAAGTTAACTACTTTCGGTTCAATTAAATAGGCAATTAGGGCGGCTGCGGCAGAAATAAGCCCATCAATTAAAACCGGTTTTCTGGCTTTAGCACCTGCTAACATTACTCCGGCCATACCGCCGATCTCTAAACCTCCCACCTTACTTAAGAGATCAATTCCATCATCTCTGTTCGGCTTATTTACTGAAATAGCCCTTTTTATTATCTCTTTTTTATGGTCTAGACCTTCCTCATCAAGGCCTGTACCATAACCCACAACCTCATCAATATCCATATCGGTAGCAGCTTTGATTATTGCGCTACTGGGTGTAGTATTACCGATTCCCATTTCACCGGTTCCAATTACTTTTGCTCCTTGTTCAATTAACTTATTGGTTATCTCGATTCCGGTTTCAATGCTTGCTACCGCTTCACTCTCACTCATGGCCGGCCCTTCTAACAAGTTATCTGTACCCTTTTTAATATTAGCCTGCAGGATACCTTCTTTACTAACTTGATTGACCATCCCGATGTCTACAATAGTAATATTTACTCCCTGCTGGCGGGCTAAAACATTAACAGCTGCCCCTCCGTTAAGAAAGTTTTCTACCATTGCTTTTGTAATTGTCTGGGGAAAAGCACTGACTCCTTCTTTGACAACACCGTGGTCCCCCACCATTATTACATGTTCTTTCTGAGCTATATCGGGAAAGATATCTTTTGTAATACCGGCCATTTTGATTGCTAATTCCTCTAAATAGCCCAGACTGCCGGGCGGTTTAGTAAGGTTATCTAATCTTTCTTTCGCCTTTTCCATCGCCTCTTTAT
>DATGCJ010000224.1:0-7696 GCA_035312025.1 Halanaerobiales bacterium
TTCGATCTTTTCTCGGGCATAATCTTTTAGTGAAGGTGTTACGTCGATATTTTTTCCATAAACCGTAATATTCATTATCTCCACTCCCTTCTGGACTACTAAAATAAATATTGGTGTTATTATAATAATTCAATATATTGATTTAAAACCCTTCTTTGTATAAAAAAAATCCTGATCACATTTCTGCAATCAGGAGTGTGTGCACATATTAGGCATCTATAATTATTCTTCAACCCTCACAACTTGTGCAGCTTGGGGTCCTCTGTCACCCTCTACAATCTCGAACTCTACTTTCTCTCCATCTTCAAGAGTTTTAAAACCATCATCTTGAATAGCTGAGAAATGAACAAAAACGTCGTCGCCTTCTTCTCTTTCAATAAAGCCATAACCTTTTTTTGCGTCAAACCACTTAACTGTTCCAGTATAGATCATAAATTATATTCCTCCTGTAAATTGTTTCTGGGGAAATAAAAATTCCCATTTATCTTAATATAACACAGTATATTATAGTTGTCAAACAAGTTATTATAAAAGATATCAACTTGGTTTTAGATACAATATACTCACTTAAATTACAAGGTCTTCTAAATTATTATTAGCCTTGATTTCCTCTATTTTTTTACGCGCTCTCTGTAATGCATTATCAACGGTCTTTACATTTATCTCCAACTTGTCAGATATTTCTTTATAAGTGCGGTCATCTAAGTATTCATAAAAAACATTTTTTTCTAACTCAGTTAACTCTCTTTCAATCTCCTGAAATACTAAATTTATAATTTCTTTATAAACAAATTGATCTTCCAATTTTTTCTTCTTATCGGGTAGAATTTCACTAAAACTTCTCCCCGACTCATTATCATAGTCATAAGTCTTATTAATAGAAGTGGAATTATTTAAAGGCTGGTGTTTTTGTCTGTTAGCCCTTTTAATGGCTGAGATAAGCTGTCTATGCACACATAATTGAGAAAACCCTCTAAAAGAAGCCTCGCGGTCCGGTTGATAGTCCCTGATCGCCTTAAATAGTCCGAGCATCCCTTCCTGGATTACATCCTCTTTATCAAGGCCTTTGATGAAAAAATACTTCGCCTTCGCATAAACGATATCCATATTCTGATTTATTAAATATTCAATTGCTAGCTTATTTCCTTCTTTTGCTTCTTTAATTATCTCTTCTTCTCCCTGCTTCTGGTCAAACATTCAATCCCCCCCAATTTGAAAATGCTTTAACCAATTAAAATCCTAAATACTTCTTCTATTGTTACATTCAAATCTATAAAAGTCGCTAATACCAATAGTAGGATTAATACTAAAATAATATCTAAATATTTATTTCTCTTTTCCTCCTCTTTTTTCTTTTTAGCCATAGTTAACTACTCCCTGCTCTATATATTAAAATTGGACTTTAAATCCAACCTCTAATAAAAGTGCTGTATTATGCCAGTATGAGTTACCAATACTAAGCAGCAAGGCATTATTTTCAACTATTGGTGTTTCATAGCCTAGCCTATATTCAAACTGGGTTCCATCCAGGATATATCTCAGCTCATAAAGTAAAGCTCTATTTTCTTCAAGATAATTTTTACCTTCAACTCCCAAGCCGGCTGTAAACCCTTCTCCATTGGGCTCTGTTAGAATACTAAAAGCAGCATCAGTTCTATAACTGGTTTCTTCTAAGGCTGTAATTAGCCAGGTACCACCCAATCGGAAAAAATCACCATCATAATTAATATCAAAACTTAAGTGATTGATTTCATTTTGAAATTGAAAAACAGGATTTATATTAAGAGATGAATTATCTCCTTTTAGAAATACAGAATAGTTCATTTCCTGAAAATCATGACTTTGTGCATTGGCTATTGGTGTAAGTGAGAAAGCGATTAATAGAATTAAGATTAGAACTTTTTTATACAAGTTTATCAACCTCCATTATTCTCGTTTTTTTATTAAGATTCCGGTTGCAATGGCCCGATAACCAGAAGGATTATTAAAGGTATATCCCCTGATTACAAGTTGGGAAGAGTCGCCTCCATCTAGGTTCATAGCTTCTTCCATTTTCAACTCTTTTAAATATTTAGCTAATTCTTCTAAGGTGATCCCTATACTTAATTTCGGCTGGCGTCCATCCACAGTTACAAATAATAAATGATTATCTTCAGTTATACCAACTGCTGTCCGAGGTGCTCTGCCAGTTGTTATATCCTGACTGAACTCTTCTAATTTACCTGTAACTGTGACTTTTCCATCCGTTATTAATTTAGGTCCTCCCCCCATGATATTGACTACATCTTCTTTATGCCAGGCTGGAGTAAATATATTTTTATATTCTACTTTTTCACCTTGTTTAAAAGCATTAAAGGTGTTTTCTTCTGTAAATATTTTAACTACAAATCCATCGGTAGGAATTTCATTTTGGATCATTGAACCACTGTCTACTTTACTAATCCTATTATTTTGAATGATAAATTCAACTGATTGCTGTTTAAATTGAGGGGTTTTACTGCCATAATATTTGTTGTATAAAATTATTTCGTTTTCATTATTTGGTTTTCTGTTTACCGCATCAATAACAATATTATTATTGTTAGAAGTGGTTAATATCCCTCTCCATTTAAGGTTATTAATTAATACTTCACCAGTCTTGGTTATTCCCAGGGCCGCCCTGTTATAGAGCGGTTCAGAAACCATTTGTCCGTCAATCATAACTGTACCCAGGGGTTTACCTTCGGAATTATAAAAACCGCCGTTAACTCCGACGAGGGCTTCTTTTTCTCTAACCACTTTTACTAAAGGGGCTAGACCTGGAATTTCGTCATTACTTACAAAAGGTATAACCTGATGTCTTCCCTTGAATAAATCCAAATCAACCACTGTTATAATTCTGGGACCTGACCAGGTAAGCTGTCTAATCTCCCTATATTCAAGACCCAGGTCAATTTCAGCTCTCACGAGCTGTTCTTCGTCTATGGTAGTAGCAAGATCTTTTATTTTAATACTAGCAATATTTTGTGTAATTAACTCCTCAGCTGTAGAATATTGACTACCTAATTCCTTAACATTTAAACTTTTATAATAGGGATTATCATCTCTATAAATCACTTTTGCTTCTGTCTTATCAACCGCAATTCTAATAGTATCAGTCAGATTTGAAATGCCCTGATAACTCTCTATTTGATAGGGCGAATTATTATTAAATATTACAGCCAGGGCTTTACTCCTATTTAAAATAGCGGCTGCTTTCAAGGCTGTCATATTGCTTGAATTGGGCAGTTCTTCTAAAAGCATGCCATACTGAAGAGTTAAAAAATCAACTTTATTAAATACATCAATCTCGCCATCTGTTAAAGAAAACTGAATCATGCCATTATATAAGTTATTCTTCAACCTAATAACGCCTTCACAATAAATGGTCCCATTTTCAAAGACAATGTTCCCATCTTTATCCATAACAGCTAGTTCTGTGCTATCTCCTTTTATCTTTTTTTCGATAACCCAGGTTTCCCAACCTGCCTCACTTATTATCTGTGATATCTCTTCTGCTTTACTCTCTTTTAAAAAGGTACCAACCTGGACTTTATAAAGATCATCTTCTAAACTGATCTGTACTTCATAATTTTCAAACTCTTTTTTTATATTTTCTTTCATGTTTTCTGCTTTGTTTTTTTCGGAAGTAGCAAAGACCTGGATAAACCAACTTTTTTGATCTTCTCTATAGGGACTTATTATATACTCTTTGTTTTTTGATAAAAAGGTTCGTTTGGAACCATCAAGGTTTTTCAGTTCAACATTAGTACCCGATAAAAATTCCGCCTGATCTAAATCTTCGAATATTTTTAAGTGAACCTCTTTACCATTAGAAACAAAATTTTTTAAGGCATTAGAAAATGCATTTACCTGGTGGGGAACTAATATCAGAAGAAAAGTTAATAAAACTATAATTACCACATTATTTTTGGTTTTCAAATACATCACTCCACCCTTACTATCACATTAAAACCGCACTATCGATATTTGTAAAAACTTTTTCTTTTATACTATCCTGATCAAGTATGGTGATGACAGTCTTATTTTCTATGCTGACTATAAAAGCAGTTTTATTGATGATTATTAATGAGTTTTTAGCCCCTTTTTCAAGAGCTTTTTCAATTCCTCTTTTCAGTTGGGACATTTCAAAATCTGTAATCTCTATCTCCTCGCGTGAGGTAATCCTGCTTTGTGCATGACGGGAGAAATTAATGCTCATACCTTGAGTACCATTTTCCATTCCATCACCTCAAAGAATCAATTTTGCAGTTCTGTACTAAACTCCACAGCCTTTTCCACTTCCATACTTTCCAAGATAGCAGCGGCAGTTTCATCGTTTAGACCTTTCAAAATTTTTAACGCATATTCTCTTTCTAGGCTGTTTAATATATCTGCGGCGGACTCGGGATTCATGTTCTCATATATTTTGAGCAGTTTTTCAAAGTTAGCCTGTTTAGATTCTTCTTTTTGTTGTATTTCTTCTAATTGAGTAGTTAATTCTTTATTAGCTTCCTCTAATTCCTTTATCTGTTCTTCTAGTTCAGCAATTTTTTCCTCTTGGCTGCTTACTTTTCCTTTGAGGTCTTCATTGGCTTCCTGTAGTTTTTGATTTTCTTCAACTACTTCCTCATACTCTTCCGCCGTTCTCACATATTCCTTAACAAAAGGCGTATTTTGTATGATATTTTCTCCCCACTGCCTAAAAGAAATGATTCCCAAATTATTTATTAATAATAGAGAACCAATTATAATAATAACAATTAAAAAAGTATAAAGATATTTTTTCAAACTTTCTCCCCCCATTTTGTTTAAAAATATCTATCATTATTCCTATCTCGATCTATAAAAAAGTTTTAATTTATGCAAAAAATAGATAATCGTGTTCATTACTTAATATTATTCAACAAAAAAATTCCAATTCCTCCCTTATTAGTCAGTAAAAAAAGGGGTTAATGAAAAAATTCATTAACCCCTTAAAAATATTATTTATCTGGCCATTCTAAAAATTCAACTCTTCTTGCTTTAATCCGGTAATTTTTATATTTTTTTCCTTCTTTTTCAACCGAGTATGTACTTATCATGCCCTCTACACCGGCTAATTTACCCTTTTTGAGGTATTCACTGCATCTTTTAGCGCCCGGACCCCAGTTAATAACATCGATAAAGTCCGTGTCGATCTCTCCCTCTTTACTCCGGTAATTTCTCTGTACCGCAAGAGTGAAAGTACAATAGTCTACTTCATTGGCTGATTTCTTTAGCTCGGGTTCTTTTACCAATCTACCTGTGAGTATTACGTTGTTTATCATATCACCACTCCTTTTCCATATCCTACCATATATAAATGTTATTAACAAGAAACTAAGTTAAATATTTCCATTTAATTGTTTTTTATAAGAAAACTATATTCATATCCTGATATATATGTATATTTTTCGGTAAATTATGCAGGAATTATAGAGTCAGTCCTTAATTAATAGATATATTTTTATATTTTTGCATATAATGTAATTTTAAGCAAAAACTATAAAAATAAATACTAATATAATAGGAGGAACAAATGAATTACAGAAAAAAAGCAACATATTTATTCATCTTATTGGCATTAACCCTGGTAGTTTCATTTCAAGTATCTGCAGCCGAATACAACAGACAACCTGACTTTAATCTTTACGGCAGTTTCGGTGATCAATTTACCGGACAAGCCAGCCTCTTATATCCCTTCAATAACAAAGAAGATTCACTTTTTTATACAGACCTAAGAGGGATGATTGGCAGTAATGATATCTCAGAATGGAATCTTGGTTTTGGTTATAGAAAGAAAATCCAGGACAGAGACTTTATTTTAGGTACCTATTTATTTAAAGACAATCGTAAAGAATTTAACAGGGATTGGAACCAATGGACTATTGGTGGAGAACTTCTAACAAAGAATATGGACTTCAGGTTCAATTATTATCTGCCCGAAAAAGATAGAGTCTTAGCCTCTAGCTTACCCAATGACTCCGTTAAAGTGGTTGGAAACAGTCTTGTATATGAAAAAGCACAACTAAACACCTATTATGAAGTTATGGGTGGATATGACCTTGAATTTGGCAAAAGATTTACTGAAACCGAAGGTTATTTGAAAAACTTTGGTACATTTTTTAGAGTATACAACTTTGCCGGTGATGATACGATAACCATGTCTGGAATTGGTGTTAAAATTGATAAAACCTTTGGAGATCCTAATGATGTCAATTATAAGTTAGGTGTAGATTGGCAGAATGATAACATTAGGGGATCAAGTACTGAGGCTACTTTTGAAATTTCAATTCCTTTAGGTAAGTCATCGAAATCAAGTATAGATAAACCAAATGATGAATTGGAAAATAGGATGACTGAAAAAGCCAGAAGGGATATTGATGTAATTATTGGAGAAACTAAGCCAGAAAGAGTTTTAGAAGCTAAAGAAGTAGCTCAGGACACTGATGGTGACAATACATTTATACCAGCCGGTAAAGTCTGGTATGTTTCAGCTAATGGTGATGGAAATGGTAGTAAAGATGATCCTATAAATCTTAAAGATTTATTCGCTCCCGTCAACGCCGAAAGTATAGAATTAAATAGAGCGGGTAATAATACTAATATTGCAGAAGAAGGAGATATTATCATCCTACTCGGTAATGAAGGTGATTTTTTACTAACTCCAGAAGAAATAAATTCATTAAGGTTAGAACCCAGACAAAAATTAATATCACCAGGGGGATACCTAAAAATATACTCAGAATCTGATCAGACCAGATACCAGTATTTTAAACCCGAAGGAAAAACTGCTACTATCAAATCTGATAACTCAATTGAACAAGTCAATACACAGTTACGCATAGGCATTGCAGATATGGTTCAGCTCACAAATAATAATACAGTCTCCGGTATTAATTTTGTGGGGGCTAGCGATGAAGCCTTATTTGGAAATGGAGAGGCAGTAGTAGGAGATAATGTAACTGGTAAAATCAATATTACTAACAATACTTTCTCAAACTTAGAAACAGCTATAAACATCAAAGGTTTTAAAGGAGAGTCTAAAATAAATATAAAAAATAATAGATTAGATAATGTTGCCTTTGGTATATCAGTAGGTAATGAAGACATCTTCAGAGGCGGACCCATTATGCCTGCTAATACCAATCAATCAGTTGAATTTACTTCCCCGCTAATTCATATGCAATCTGAAATCGGTGATATAAAAGTCACAATTTCAGAAAATATAATAAACGATTCTCTTTTTTATGGTATCTTAACCAATTTAGATAGGTCTACAAACCATTCTATAACAATAGACAATAATGAGATAGATTTAAGAGATTTGAATGAGGTAATGATTGAAGAAGATGGTTTTATCTCTCCTATGCCTCCTTTTATGATGGGTAATGGTATATTTGTAAATACAGACAATGCTATCAATGCTGAAGTTAAAATATATAAAAACAAGATCAAGTATGCCTATCAAGATGGTATCTTAGTTACCAGTTGGAACCCTAGGGAAACTAATGATATACAGATCTATAAAAATCAAATTGGTAAGGTTGGCAGTCCTTATATTGATTATTACGACTATGAAGCAAACCTAACAGATTTTAGTAGTCCATCAGAATATGATCTTGTAAATAATGGAATTACAGTGGCAGTATTAAAT
>DATGCJ010000225.1:0-12484 GCA_035312025.1 Halanaerobiales bacterium
CCAGGTGAAAAGGGAAGTAAAAGATGATCCTTTTTCCTTTGCAGTGTTGGGCAATATCAAGAATTCAATCAGCATTTTTGATAAAGGCATTTTACCTAGATTACGGTCTGATAGGCCTGATTTCATTATTTCCACCGGTAATAATGTTGTGGACAGCGGAGAAGGTAAATATAGAGTTTTATATAGGACCTTACAAAGAATGAAAATCCCTTTTATCACCAGTGTGGGAGAAAATGAGATCGAGGAGGAAGGCCATAAGAACTTCTATAAATACTTCGGACCCTTCTATTTTTCTTTTAATCTCGATGATTCCTACTTTATCTTTCTCGATACGACCGGCCACAGTTCTGAAAGCTGGCAGCGGGAATGGCTTAATAAGGAATTAGAAGTTTCTTTGGATTATGAAAACACTTTTATAGTAATGAATAAGCCTCCTTTAAAGATAGAGGCGGAGTACCTTTTAGAGGATAAGATCAAATATATTGAAAGTGCCGAAAAAAGAAATTATTATCAAAACTTATTCGCAGAATATAATGTAGATTCGGTTTTCAGTTCAAATTTACAGTTATATAAGAAAGAAAGTATTCAGGGCGTAAATTATATAGTAAGTGGAGGAGCTGGTGGTGAACTTATTGTTGAAAGCCCGGATAGTTATTATCATTATGTAAGGGTTAATGTAAATTCAGGTGGTATTAATTATAATGTAGAAAAATTAGAGGGCAGCCCTAATATCTTTACAAAAGCCTTAGTAAATGTCTGGATAGCCATCCAGTCCTTCTTATTTACCAACTACCTCACTTTAATCATCATTGCCCTGATTGTAACGATGGCTGGATTTTTATTCTACTGGGAATTAAATAGAGAAGTCAACTACTACCGCGACTTTAAATATCCAGAGCAGTATTTTGAAGATAAGAAATTAAAGATAGCCATGTTTACCAATAACTACTTTCCCGTGATTGGGGGAGTGCCCATCTCGATAGATAGATTAGCCCGCGGTTTAAGAGAATTAGGACATGAGGTCTATATATTTGCACCTGATTATCCCGAGCACCAGGAAGATGATGATAAGGTAATAAGGTGTAAATTGCTTTACCACTTCCAAAAAGAGGGAATGGATATGGTCATTCCCAATGTATATAACAGTGAGATAGAAGATAAGTTTAAAGCCCATAATTTTGATCTCGTACACGCTCATCATCCCTTTCTATTGGGAGCGAAAGGAAGGTCCTTGGGAGCTAAATTCGATAAATCGGTCGTTTTTACATACCATACCAGGTTAGAAAAGTATGCTCATTATTTACCGGGCTTCTTTTTTATCCGCAGGCTATTTGAAAACAGGGTTTCTCATTTAATGATAAAAAGGTTTGCTAATAAATGTGAAGGGATCTTTGCCCCGACCGACTCTACCCGGGAATATCTTCGTAATATAGGGGTCCGTAGTAATATCAGGGTATTACCGACCGGGGTTGATCTTGAAAGGTATGAACATGATGAAAAGGAATTAGTTCCTTTAAAAGAAAAATATATTGAAAAAGAAGAGATAACCTTAATAACTGTTTCAAGATTATCCAAAGAGAAAAACCTCTATTTCCTATTGGATGGGCTTGAGCAGATCAAAGAAAGAACCGATAAGAGATTTAAATGTTTGATCGTGGGAGATGGACCTGAAAAAGACAATTTAAAAGAATATGTAAAGAAAAAAGAGATAGAAGGAAATGTTGAGTTCGTGGGAGCTGTTGATTATCAAGAGATAAACAAGTACTATCTGATAGCAGATCTCTTTATCTTTGCCTCTACTACCGAGACCCAGGGCATGGTCCTCTTAGAGGCTATGGCCGGCTATACACCGGTAGTAGCAGTTAGGTCAAGCGGTATTGACGATGTTGTAGAAAATGGTTTTAACGGTTATAAAACAGCCGAAGATATTTCAGCCTGGTCAGATAAAGTTATTAAATTGATAAAGGATAAAGAACTTTATAATAAGACAGCCGACAATGCCCGCAAAACAGCTGAGAAGTATTCCCTTAAAAATATGGCTAAAGAAGCAGCCGAGATGTATAGGGAAGTATTAAAAATAAAACAGAGTAAAAGCGAATGAGTTTCTAAAATAAATCTAAAAGAGAACCTCCCTTTTTCCTTCCTGCTAGGGAGGTTTAGCTTGCTTTAAAAAATAATCAGTTTAGTGAATTTTTAAACAATATAATAATAAATTCAGGAGGAGATGTCCTTTAGATAGAGAATTAATAAACAGGGAAGGAGGTTTTTTGATTGAAGGAAAGAGACCAATTAATAGCTGAAAATTTAAATAAAATACTGGATAATATAAATGAAGGAATACATGTTGTTAATGAAGTGGGTCAGACTATTATTTATAATAAAAAAATGTCGGAATTAGAAGGAATGGACAAAGATATAGTACTGGGCAAAAAAATAGATGAGGTTTTTCCTTCTCTAAATGAAGAAAACAGTACACTGCTGTTAACCTTAAGAAATAGAGAGCAAATAAAAAATAACCAGCAGGAATATCTAAATAAGTATGGGCATAAAATCATAACGATTAATAGTACGATCCCGCTTTATTTAGAAAATGGTACGGTCTGGGCCTTAGAAATTGCCCGGGATATTACCGAAACCAAGAAACTTTATAATAAGATCGTATCTCTGCAGGAAAAACTATATACAGATGAAGGTTTTGAAGAAGAACATAATAAGTTCTTTACCTTTAGTGATATAAAAGGTAACAATAAAAAGCTTAAACAGGTAATAAATTACGCCCGACAGGCGGCCCGGACAGATTCTTCTATCTTAATAGTAGGTGAAACCGGGACCGGTAAAGAACTTTTTGCCCAGAGCATTCACAGCGGCAGCCGCCGTCAGAACAAACCATTTATTGCCCAAAACTGTGCCGCCTTACCGGAAAACCTCCTGGAAGGAATTCTCTTTGGAACCAGGAAAGGTGGTTTTACAGGGGCAATTAACCGGAAAGGACTATTTGAACAGGCCAATGGGGGCACACTTCTTTTAGATGAGATCAACTCGATGTCAAAGGCCTTACAGGCCAAACTATTAAGGGTTCTCCAGGAAGGTTTAGTTCGACCGGTGGGGGGCAAAGAAGATATTGAGGTAGATGTAAGAATTATTGCAACCAGCAATAAGACTCCGGTAGAATCGATCAGGGAAGGTAATTTAAGGGAAGATCTATACTACCGGCTGGCAGTAGTTTTATTACAGTTACCCTTACTCTCGGAAAGAAAAGATGATATTTTACTTTTGGCGGATCATTTTATAGATAGAATAAACCGTAAATTTAATAGAAATATCAGGGGTTTAAGTGATGAAGTCAAGGAAATTTTCTATAACTACAAATGGCCGGGTAATGTAAGGCAGTTAGAACATGTAATAGAAGGTGCTATAAATATATTAAGTGATGGAGACTATATTCAAAAAGAACATGTTGAACCATTTTTAATTGATATTAATAGTACCAATAATGATAAAAAGCAGATGGACGAGAAAAAGACCCTGCCTGAGAAGATGGAGAAATTAGAAAAGGAATATATTATAGAAGCTTTAAAGAAAAATGGTAAAAATATTACCAATACCGCAAAATATCTTGGCATTAAAAGACAGAGTTTACAGTATCGGTTGAATAAATATAATATTGAACTAGAGGAACTTTAATTATTAATAAATGTATAAACTTTATATTTGTGGTGCTGATAGCCGGTTGTTATCAGTATCACAATTTTTTTATGTCAAAAGTGACTTTCTGGCACGACATATGCATAAATATATAGGTGGAACATAAATATGATAGTTTTATGCAAAATATTTTCTTAGGGGTGTGGTCTTATTGAATAACGGTATTGATCTGATTAATAGAGGCAAAAATATTTTAGAACTTACCGAAGAACTGGTTAATATTGAAAGTGTCAGCAATACTGATGGAGTAATTGAAATTGGTAACCATATTCACGACATGCTGGAAGAATGGCCATATTTTCAAAAAAACCCTGATCATCTATTAAAACTACCGTTAAGAAATGATAAGATGAATAGATTTAATCTGGCAGCTTTAGTAAAGGGAGATAATTCTTCTGAGAAAACGGTTGTATATATCGGACATATGGATACGGTAGACGTAGGTGAATATAGGGAGTTAAAAGATCTGGCTACAAAACCTTATGAACTGATGGACAAGTTAAAGAAAAGAGATTTGGACCAAGACGTGCAAGAAGATTTAAACTCAGGTGAATGGTTATTTGGACGTGGAACAGCTGATATGAAATCCGGCGTTGCAGTTGAGCTGGAACTGCTCAAAGAATTTTCTGAAAATACTGAAGATTTAGAGGGTAATGTGTTAGTAATTATTACTGTTAATGAAGAAGCAGATTCACTCGGCATGTTAAATATTGCCAAACCATTAGTCGAATTAGCAAAAAAAGAAAACTTGCAATATATTGGTGGCCTTAATACGGACTATACTACCGATGAAATTGGTACTAATCCTGAAAATAGGTATATCTATATGGGTACTCTGGGCAAGATAGTGCCGGCCCTCTATGTGGTCGGGAAAGGCTCACATGTAGGTGATGTATTTGGCGGCTTTGATGTTAATTTATTGATGTCAGAGTTAACTTCTAGAATTGATAATAATATGGAGTTGGCTGATAAGTATAATGATCGGATAACCAACCCCCCGGTTTCCTTAAAACAGGAAGATCAGAAATTAGAATATAACGGCCAACTCCCCTATGAAGGTTTTGCCTATTATAATTTCCTTAACTTCAATCGGGGAGTAACCG
Organism: Halanaerobiales bacterium; assembly: GCA_035312025.1. Classification (GTDB taxonomy): domain Bacteria; phylum Bacillota; class Halanaerobiia; order Halanaerobiales; family M55B127; genus M55B127. The sequence continues at coordinate 4,809 of DATGCJ010000225.1, forward strand.
AAGTGATGGAGACTTTTAAAGAAGAGGTTAAGGATAGTATAAGATCTTCCCTGGACTGGGTGGAAGGTAACTTTCGGGTCTTTAAAAGTTACCACCCCGAACAGGAGATGAATCTGGATTTAGATATCAACTGTTATACCTATCAGGAACTTTTAGATATTGTAAAAGAAAAATATATTGAAGAAAAAGTAGAAGCAGAGATTGAAAATGTCCTATCAAGGGTAGAGGAAGAAGGGATTAAAGACCTTAGAGTTCATTCTCTTAGAATTATAAAAAGAATGTGGGAGTTGGCCGAGTTAGAAGGCCCGGCCGCCATTATCTTTTTGGTACCACCATTTTATCCTCCCCAAAATCCCAATGTTGAGGATGAGAAGTTTAAAAAATTTAATTCTATTGCCCGTGAGACAATTAATAACCACGGTATTAATGATGACTATAATTACAATATGATTATAAAAGACTTTTTCCCGTTTTTATCTGATGCTAGTTATGCGGCCTTTCAGGGTGATAAAAAAGACGAAGAAACCTTAAAAAGTAATATGCCGTACTGGAATAAAGGCTGGCGAATCGATATTGAAGCCGTAAGAGAGCTAAATTTACCGGTAGTAGATGTAGGTGTATATGGAAAAGGTGCCCACAAATATTTAGAAAGAGTTCATATACCCTATACTATGAAAGTTCTACCGAAACTAATAAAGACCATAACCAAGAAAGCGCTGCAAAATTATTAATCAAGTGAAAACAAATTTTGCGGTGAGCAGGGGGTGATTATGGGAAAGGAGACCTAATTAGAGAAGCTGAGTAGAGAAATTAGGCAAATTTAAAAAAGGGGGAAATAATAAATAATGTTGAAAAGTAAAAAGTTAATCGTTCTATCCTTAGTTCTGTCTTTCTTATTAGTATTTGGCGGCCTAGCAGGTGCCCAGGAATATGAAATGGTAGTTTCCCACTATACAATTACCGATGCTGAAATTAGTGGAATCGCCGCTTCCTTAGTATACTTTGAAAACATGGTAGAAACCAGATCCGGCGGTTCTATTGATGTTAAAGTATTTGGCAACAGTTCCTTAGGCGGTGTCCAGGAAGTGACAAGACAGACCGTTAAGGGAGATACAGTTCAGTCCTCAATCGCATATGGTGGTGTTTTTGCAACTTTCTTTGAAAAATACCAACTAATGTATTCTCCTTATCTATTTGAAAATTACCGTTCCGCTTGGGAATTCATGGACAGTGACTTCTTCGCTGAATTTATGGATGAAGCAAGACAGGAAACAGGCTTAAGACACTTGGGTATCTACGATGATGGCGGCGGTTTTGTTGCCTTTACTAATAACAAAAAGTTAATAAAGACACCTGAAGACATGGAAGGTTTAAGAATCAGAACTGAAGGCGGAAACGCAGCTCAGTTAGCTATGATTGAAGCATTGGGCGCAGAAGCAGTTCCACTTCCCTGGGGAGATGTAACAACTGCTCTAGCTAGTGGTGTAGCTGATGGTCAGTTTAATGCTCCTTATGTAAATGCATTTGCTAAGTTCTGGGAAGTAAATGACTATACATCCTGGATTAAGTTCATCTTCAATACTGCTGTCTGGTCAGTTAGTGACGAATGGTTCCAAACTCTACCAGAAAAAGAACAAAATATTATTCTAACAACTGCAGAAGAAGCTATTGACATTGCACGCGGTATTAATGCCCAACAATCAATGTTAGACTGGGATGAAGCAGATGAACACTTTGAAGACACCTATAATCCTCCACCAGAAGTTATGGAAGAATGGAAAGAAGTACTTAGACCTGCCTTCTATGACTGGGTAACAGAAGACTTTGGCATTCCAGCTGAAGAAGTAGACGAATTCTGGAATAAAGCTGAAGAAATAGGTAATGAAGTAGATAGTAAAATAATTTCTAACTATGGAGTAAAATAAATAGCAGCTATTAATGACAACAATTAATAGAAGGGGATCCCCTTTAAGGGGATTCCCTACTAACATATAGAGAAGGGGTGAAAGTTTTGAAGTATATTCAGAAGGTTAGCGATTTTTTAGATACACTTACGATTAGGATAGCATCCTTTTTTGTAGCATTAATCTTAATTATAGCAGTATACGGGGCATTTTTTCGTTATATTTTAGGCAGTCCTCTACCCTGGCCTCTCCCGGTTGAAAGGATTTTAATGATCTGGAGTGCTTTATTTGGAATAGCAGCTGCCTTTAAAAGAAACCAGCACATGGGTGTTGAGGGATTTATTAAAGCAATGCCCGATAAATTTGAAAGGGTAATGAGATATATAATTTTTACCTTAATATTTTTATTTATGGGAGCCTTATTTTGGTACGGACTACAGGAAACAATTAATAATAATGATACCTATATGATTACAAGAAGTATTAGAATCAGTTCGAAATGGCTGGTAGCAGCGATTCCAGTTAGCGCTATAATACATTTAATACATCTTTTCACAGCACCGAATATGATAGAAGAAAGAATAAAACTTGATCTTTCCGATGAAATCATGGAAGAGGCAGGAAATTAAATATGAAAGGAGATAAAAAGCTATGCTAATTGTATTTGTTGTATTTTTCATTATTATAGCAATTGGTGTGCCGATAGCATATGCTATAGGTTTAACCGGTATGTTCGGTTTATTTATGGCTGGTGGAACCAGCTTTTTTAGTATCATGTCTACCCGGCTTTTGGCCGCAGTTTCAGACTTTATTTTGATCTCAATTCCGCTGTTTATCTTAACTTCGGAGTTCTTAAATAGAAGTGGTATGACTGAAAAAATTGTAAATTTTGCACTTAGCTTTATGGGGAGATTCAGAGGTGGACTTTCCCATGTTAATATCGGGGCCAGTATCCTCTTTGCAGGGCTTACCGGGACTGCTGTAACCGATACAGCCGCGATCGGTAATATCTTGATTCCCGCCATGAAAAAGAGAGGTTATGGAGCAGCTTATAGTGCAGCTGTTACAGCTTCATCTTCTGTTATTGGACCGATTATTCCACCCAGTTTGATTATGATCGTTTATGCCAGTATGTTTGAAGAAGTTTCAGTAATTTCCATGTTTGCAGCCGGAATTATACCTGGTATTATTATTGGTCTAGCACTCTTAGTTATTAGTACTGTAACTTCGATGAGAAGGAACTATCCAAAAGAAAAACATTATACCTGGAAAGAAAGATGGGATGCGACCAAACAGGCCATCTGGGCGCTTTTAACACCGCTCATCATCTTAGGAGCTATTCTATCAGGGATCACAACCATTACAGAGGCCGGTGCTTTGGCCGCCTTATATGCATTTTTAGTTGGAGTATTTATCTATAAGAATTTAGGCTGGAAAGAAATTTACGATTCTCTTAAAAACAGTGTTGTTTTATCGGGAGTTGTCTTTTTTCTAATCGGTTCAGCTAATATTTTAGGCTGGGTTGTTACTTACAGCGGTTTAACTGAAGTCTTGGGAACAGCTATGATCAATTTCAGTGAAAGCCATATTATCCAGCTTTTAATGGTTAACATTCTCTTTTTGATAGTTGGTATGTTTTTAGATATCGGACCGGCAGTTGTACTTTTAGCACCGATTGTAACTCCTGTTATGGTTCAGCTCGGTTTTGACCCCCTCCACTTTGCGATGATTATGATGGTTAATGTTAATATTGGTAATGCGACTCCCCCGATGGGCATGACGCTTATGGTCGGCTCTCAGATTGCGAGGGTCCCGTATGAAAAAGCCATTAAAGAAGTGGCCCCATTTATCCTGGCTGAAATAGGTGCCCTTCTCTTAATTTCATACATTCCTGAATTAACTTTATGGATTCCTAGAATTTTAGGTTTAAGTTGGGGCTAAAGTATAGTAAAATAGTAGATGCTGGCATAATTATTGCATATATATTTATATGTGAATAAAATGTTAAAATTATCAAGTTAAAAAATTAAAAGGAGTTGATTTATGTGATTATTGGTGTACCCAAAGAAATTAAGTCTAATGAAAATCGTGTTGCAATCACAGCAGCAGGAGTAAAGGCATTTGTTAACGATGGGCACAAAGTTGTAATTGAGAAAAATGCAGGTGAAGGCAGCGGTATTAGTGATGAACAGTATGTCAGCGCGGGAGCAGAAATGCTAGATACCCCAAAAGAAGTATTCGCTGAAGCTGATATGATTATGAAGGTTAAAGAACCGCTTGAAGAAGAGTATGATTACTTTAAAGAAGGTCAAATTCTCTTTACATATCTGCACTTAGCAGCAGAAGAGAAGTTGACTAAAGCTCTCATGGAAAAAAATGTTGTTTCTATCGCTTATGAAACCATTCAATTAGAAGATGGTTCCTTACCACTTCTTACACCGATGAGTGAAGTTGCCGGCCGTTTAGCTACTCAAGAAGGCGCCAGATTTTTAGAAAAACCACAAGGCGGTAAAGGAGTACTTTTAGGCGGTATTCCGGGCGTAACCCCAGCTAAAGTAGTTATTATCGGGGGCGGAATCGTTGGTATGAACTCAGCTAAGATGGCTGTAGGCTTAGGCGCAGATGTAACAATCTTAGATATCGATCCAGCCCAAATGAGATATATTGATGATGTATTTAACGGCCGGGTTAAGACTTTAATGTCCAATGAGCATAATATTAGATATGCTATTCAGGATGCAGACCTAGTAATCGGGGCTGTTTTAATCCCGGGCGCTAAAGCACCTGACTTAGTAACTGAAGATATGATCAAAGATATGCCAGAGGGCTCAGTATTAGTCGATGTTGCAATTGACCAGGGCGGCTGTATTGAAACTACTTATCCAACTACTCATGCAGATCCCGTCTTTACCAAACACGGAGTAGTTCATTATTCAGTTGCTAATATGCCGGGTGCGGTTGCTAGAACCTCTACCTTTGGTTTAACTAACTGTACATTACCATATGCCTTGAACTTGGCTAACAAAGGCTACAAACAGGCTATGATAGATGATCTTGCTCTTGCCAAAGGTCTTAATGTATATGAAGGCGATATAACATATAAAGCAGTGGCTGAAGCATTTGATATGGAATATACACCGCTGGAAGATGTAATCAAGAAATTCTAAAAATAATTTACCAGGAGGAGATTTAAAATGGAAAATATTAAGGTTGTCCTATGGGGCATGGGCTCTATGGGAAGTGGAATGGGTAAATACCTAGTTGACAAAAAAGGAATCGAAATTGTAGGCGCTATCGCCCACAGAGAGTCAAAAGCCGGTAAAGATGTAAGTGAGTTTTTTGGCTTAGATAAAGAAGTAGGGGTTAAAGTAACTAATGACCCGATGAGTGTAATTACTGAAGATGTAGATATAGTACTTCAGGCTACTTCCTCTTTTGTTAAAGATGTTTATCCTCAAATTGAACAAATTGTTAAAAAGAAAGTTAACGTTATCTCTATTGCAGAAGAGATGGCTTATCCCTCAGTTCAGGAAAAAGAGCTAAGTGAGAAGATAGATAAATTAGCGAAAGAATATGGTGTTTCTGTTCTTGGTACAGGTATTAACCCCGGCTTTGTTTTAGACTTAATGATTATTGCCTTAAGTGGAGCCTGTGCAAAAGTTGACAAGATCGAAGCCGCTAGAATTAATGACCTTTCACCCTTTGGACCGACCGTTATGAGAACCCAGGGTGTAGGTACAACCGTAGAAGAGTTTGAAAAAGGAGTTAAAGACGGTTCTATCGTAGGCCATATTGGTTTCTTAGAATCAATCCATATGATTGCTGACCGTTTAGGAATCGACTTAGATAAAGTTGAACAGACCAGAGAACCTATCGTTTCTGAAACACATCGAGAAACCGAACATGTTAAAGTAGAACCCGGTATGGTAGCCGGTTGTAGACATATTGCCAGAGGTTACAGCGATGGTGAAGAAGTAATCTTATTAGAACACCCACAGCAGATCCATCCTGAAAAAGAAGGTACAGAAACCGGTGACTATATTAACATCAAAGGTATACCAGATGTTAACATGTCAATTCAACCAGAAATTCCCGGTGGAATCGGTACAATGGCAGTAGCAATTAACATGATCCCAGTTATCGTAGGAGCTGAAGCAGGCTTAGTTACCATGAAAGATCTACCAGTACCTGCTGCAATGATCGGTGATGCACGCAAATTAATGGAATAAAAACAATATAAATTTTGGAGGTATTTATATGGGTGAAGTTATAAAAGCTGGAAGTTGGGTACAAATCTATCAAGTTGTTCTTCCTGCTGGAGAGAGAGCTCCCCAGGTACCTGAAGATACACAGAAAGTTCCTTTAGAATTAAAGGTAAAAGGGTTCTTACAAGAAGACGCAGAACTTGGTGATGAAGTAGAAATCAAAACAGTAATCGGTAGAACTCATAAGGGAGAATTAATTGAGGTCAACCCACCCTATGAACATAAATTTGGGAAGATGATTCCCGAACTTTTACAGGTGGGGCCTCAAATTAGAAAAATATTAAGAGACGAGGAGGTGTAGAGATTGGCAGCAAATGACTATAATTCAGTAATGGCCAGAAAAAATGAGATTATGAAAAAAGCGGTTGGTATTGATTATGAAAGATTTGCAACCGGTGATATTGGCTTTGACTATGAAAGAATGATGTCAGAAGTCGGCTACAAATTAGATGAAATAATTAAGTTTCAAAGAGAAACCGCAGTCGGGCAGACCCCATTTATTGAACTAAAAAATATTACAGAGTTAGCCAGAAAGTTAGCTCCAGCTGGTAAAGGAGCCAGGATATTTCTAAAAGACGAAGCTGCTAATCCCTCTGGTAGTTATAAAGCCAGGCGAGCCTCTATCTCTGTATATCATGCTGAAAAGGAAGGTTACCCCGGTGTAGTTGCTGCAACCAGTGGTAACTATGGGGCAGCTGTTGCTTCTCAGGCTGTAATGCGCAACCTGGAATCAATAATAGTACAGGAGGTTTTTGACAGTCGGGGTGTCGGACAACCGGAAATCCTTGAAAAGGGGCGGAAATGTGAAGCTTACGGTTCGGAAGTCCTGCAGTTAAGTGTAGGGCCAGAACTTTTCTATACTTTTCTTAGAGTATTAGAAGATACCGGCTATTTCAATGCCTCTCTTTATACACCCTTTGGGATTGCAGGTGTTGAACCATTAGGTTATGAGATAGTCCAGGAATTACAGGAAAGAGAAGGTAAAAACCCCGATGCAGTTATCATAACTCATGCCGGCGGCGGTAACTTAACAGGTACTTCCCGCGGTTTAATCAAGGCAGGAGCCGATGAAACTAAGATCGTGGCGGCCAGTGTTGACTTAAGCGGTCTGCACATGGCAAGCGACCATGATTTTAATAGAAAATCATTTACAACCGGACATACCGGTTTTGGAGTTCCTTTTGCAACCTGGCCGGATAGAGCGGATGTTCCACGCAATGCGGCCCGTGCTTTAAGATATATGGATGAATACGTAACCGTTAAACAGGGAGAAGTCTTCTATATCACTGAAGCACTAGCTCAAATTGAAGGAATGGAAAGAGGGCCAGCTGGAAATACTTCCCTGGCAGCTGCCTTTGATTTAGCTCAGAAGATGGATGATGATGAAATAATTGTAGTACAGGAGACTGAATATACCGGAGCCGGTAAACATCCTATGGCCCAGCTTAACTTTGCTAAGGAAAATGGAATTGACGTTAGAAACGGAGACCCGGATGAGGAAGAGGCC
>DATGCJ010000226.1:0-2506 GCA_035312025.1 Halanaerobiales bacterium
TAGGGTATTAAGAGCAGTTTCATTATATTCAAGAGGACTAGAGGCCCCTATTAATTTCATAATATAGTTATTATTTTTTAATTCATCTTCTCCGAATAATATTTTTCCCATATTAAGTGTATCTTTTATTTCCTGTTCACCCGAACCAGTACCTAAGAGAGCTTTATCAGAATATTTAATAGCTGCATAAAACATCTTTTTATGCCTGTTGTTCTCATCAAGATCAGTTGGTGCTATAATATCTCCCCCGACCAGATCTATATAAGGATTGGCCTGGCATAACTTAATTGTTTTTATATAATCATCATAAGTTCCATATCTCTTTTCCCCATCTTCATAAACAAAAGGGGGTCCTAGAGTAGGGCCCAGGATAGAAGTGTCATTACCAACTTCAATATTATTATTTGGATTTCTTGCCTTTAATTCAAAATTGCCCGGAATTTTAGCAACTATCTCTTCTAATTTTTGCCCGCTGATATAAACTTTTTTACCTTCGGTTTTTATTCCATTCTTTTCAAATATTTTTAATGCTTTTTTATTATCTACTATAACCCCTTCGTTTTCTAATAGTTTTACCGTATTATTATGTATTAATTCTAAATCCTTTTTAGATAATTTATTTTCTAGTGAAAAATTATTTTTTATCATTTAATTAATTGCCTCCCTGCATATTTATTGGTTTATATTGTCTCTTATTCTATCTTCGCAATAAGTATATCAATATAAGATAGATAATCAAATTTATATACAAATTATTTAAAATTTACTTGATTTATCTCCAGCATTTTATATACTTTAAGGGTGTATTAAAAATTATCACATATAAGGAAGTGTTTATTTGAAGACGCTAAAAAATAAAATAGCATTAGTTACTGGGGCTAGCCGGGGCATAGGAAAAGGTATTGCAAAGGGACTAGCAGAAAAAGGTGCTACTGTCTATATAACAGGTAGAACCACGGATGAAGATAATAAAGATGCAAAATTAAGTGGTACCATCAATCAAACAGCTAAAAAAGTAAATGAACTGGGCGGTATAGGTATTCCCTATAAGTGTGATCACAGAAATGATGAAGAAGTAGAAGCTTTGTTTAAAAAGATAGAAAAAGAGCAGGGTAAATTAGATATTTTAGTAAATAATGTCTGGGCTGGTTATGAAAACATATATAATGTTAAAAAACCTGAAGACTATATATTTGAAAATAATTTTTGGGAGCTTCCCAATAAAATATGGGATGATATGTTTGACATCGGTTTAAGATCTCATTTTGTAGCCAGCAAACTGGCAGTTCCTTTAATGTTAAAAAACAAGCAAGGTCTTATAGTAAATATCTCTTTTTACGCAGGCCAAACATATATTTCAAATGTTCCTTATGGAGTCGTTAAATCTGCAGTGGATAGATTGAGTGTAGACATGGCGTACGAACTAAAAGAATATGGAATAACCTCTATCTCTCTATATCCCGGTTTAGTTCGAACCGAAGGTGTGATGAGAAACAAAGATTTTATTGATTTATCAAATTCAGGATCTCCTCTATTTATCGGTCGAGCAGTAGCTGCTTTAGCCGAAGATAAAAAAGTAATCGAAAAGAGCGGCCAGGTATTAATTGCAGCAGAATTAGCTGAAGAATATAATTTTACAGATATAGATGGAACTCAGCCTAGATCTCTTAGAGATATTTATTTAGATACATAATGTTTTGAGGTTAATAGATATTATAATACTTAAAATTGTAAAACATTAAACTGTTAAGCCCCCATATATTTGTTACTTTCATATTGTAAAGAAATAAAAAGCCAAATTTAAGGGGCGATAATTATGAAATATACTGTAGTTTTGACTCTGGTTATTTCTTTAGTCCTGGTTGGTTTTGGAGGTTTTCTTGTTGAGGCACAGGGAGTTAATAATGAAGTTCGTCCCGGCAATATAGAACAAATTAATCCTAAAAGAATAACTTATCAGCAAATATATAAAGGTAATCTGGATTTGATTGAAATAGATAAACAACAATCAGCTGAAATCGGAATACTTTTAAATGAATATTTCAATAAAAGAAATCAACTTATCAGTAATATTGATTACAATAGAGATGAGTTGAGAAAAACTATTTTAACCAATGGAGCTCTTGAAACAGAAAGTGTCTTTAACGAAAAAATTGTAGAACTCAATGAAAAATTAATGAATTTAAGAAATGAATACCTTGGTAAAATGAGAGCTGTATTAACAGAGGAGCAGGTAAATAAGATATCAGAAAGCAATTATATAGTTAATATTAGCAACTCAGCAATTAACAATTATCAAACTGCCCGATCAGTAAATAGATACCCCATTCAAGGTATGGCAAATAATAACCGATTTTCATCCAATACAGATATTACTTCCGGTCTCCAATGTGGAATTAACTACCTGCAAAGAGGGTATTAAAAAAATATAAGATGATAGTTATAACCCCCCTTATGAAATTAAGGGGGGTTAAATTTATGTCTTATAATTCAAAAAGTTTTGAAA
>DATGCJ010000227.1:0-15212 GCA_035312025.1 Halanaerobiales bacterium
CCCTGGCCAGTATCAAACAAATATTTTTTATCACCATATTCAAAATAAAAAGATAGTCCATGTTCAGCTCGTAAATTTCTCTTATAAACAGTATTTTCAGATAGTACTTTTATTTTAAGTCTGTTACTCATGATAAATACCTCCTTTCAAATAAATAACTTAAAAAGATATTTTTTAACATAATATTTTGTATATTAATGGTATTCAAAATTTAAAAATCCTTATTTTAATACATTTTTAAATACTCTATAGGCATTTTTGTAAAAAATCTTCTCAACCTCCTGCTCATTATAACCATTCTCAAATAATATGTTTTTTAAATTTCCCAACTTCCTGATATCAGCAAGTCCTTTCGGTGTATCACTAATTCCATCAAAATCTGTGCCTAATCCAACATAATCTATCCCCACTAATTTTTTTATATAATCGATATGTTCAAAAACATCATTAATATCAGCTTTTTCTTGTGTATTTAAAAAAAGTGGGTAAAAATTAATTCCAATTACTCCATTTGCTTTAGCAATTGCTTTAATTTGTTTATCAGTTAAATTTCGCGGGTGGTCACATAATCTTTTAACATTAGAATGGGAGGCTATTATGGGATCTTCACTTATTTCCATCACATCCCAGAATCCTTTTTCATTTAAATGGGATACATCCACAATCATATTTAAACTATGCATCTCTTTCACAAAATCTTTTCCAAAACTTGTTAAACCACATTTTGAATTAACCCCTACCCCATCACCAATCTGGTTCCTATGGTTCCAGGTTAAGGTTATGAGTTTAATACCTAACCGACTGAAAACTCTCAAAGCGGATAAGCTATATAGGCTTTTGGCCCCTTCTACTGCTAAAATGGCAGCTATCTTATCTTCATTATTAATTTTTAAAATATCATTATAATGTTTTGCCAATACTAATTCTTCACAATTTTCTAAGATATTATAAAAATCATCTACCATTTGAATGGTTTTCTTTAAACCATCTCGATTTGTTTTATAATTTTCTTCTACATAGATTGCAAATACAATTAATTTAACTTCTGCTTTTTTCAACCTCGGTAAATCTATATGAAAGTCTTTATTTAAATTGTTGAAATTATAGTTTTTATTCTTATATTTATTTAAAAGAGTATCAGTGTGGATTATTGCAGAACTGCTCACATAAATACCTCCCATTTTTTAAGTATAGAAATCTCACAATTTGAATATTGTGAGATTATTAGTATTAATATAATGTTGCTCTTATAGAGATTGAAATTCTTCAACTATCTCCTCTAGCAATTCATTATCATTTAGAATATCATATCCCGTTAAAGCCAGGGCTTGAGCAGCTTTAATTAAGGCTTGCTGACCTTTTTTTGACATAGTCGCATCTCTAAATTCAACGGTATGTCCTATCAATTCATCACCTATTTTAATATAAGGGTGAATTGATGGTACTACCTGACTGACATTTCCCATATCGGTAGAACCTAAGCTTTCTTCCGGATCAGCTATATTATTAACTCCCGCTAATTTTAAATTTTTTTCATAAGTGGCAGCCAGTTTTCCACTGGGGTTTAAATTATCATTTGAATTTTCAAAATTACTAAACTCTACTTCACAGCCGGTCATCTGGGCTGCTCCCCGAGCAATATTTTTTCCTTTTTCTATCACTTCTTTTAAATAATCTTTTTGGCGGGCTCTAAAGTAAAATTTGGCTTCCGCAAGATCAGGCACCACATTGGGGCTTTCTCCTCCCTTACTAATAATCCCATGTATACGAACATCATCTTTAAGGTGTTCCCTTATAGCATTAATACCGTTAAATAACTGAATTACTCCATCTAAAGCATTGATCCCTTTTTCAGGGGCAGCGGCCGCATGGGCAGTCTGACCGTGAAAAGTAAACTTAATAGCTTCGATTGCCAGAGAAGTTGAATAGGTCCTGTTTTCATTAGAAGGATGAACCATCATTGCTGCATCTACTTCATCAAAGATGCCCTTTTCTACCAGGGTAACTTTACCCCCACCGACTTCTTCACCGGGGCAGCCAATAACCTGGATTGTACCTTTTAAATCGTTGTACTTACTTAATGCCACAGCTGCTCCTACGCTCATTACTCCTATCATATTATGACCGCAGCCGTGTCCTATATTAGGTAGGGCATCATACTCACAAAGATAGGCTATAACCGGACCTGGTTCATTAAAATCATATTCAGCCTTAAAGGCTGTTTCTAAGCCTCCGATAGGTTTTTTTATCTTGAAGTTATGGCTGGCTAAATAGTCTGTTAGCCATTTTACAGCCTTAAATTCTTTGAAGCCTAATTCAGGGTTTTTACCTATTCTATCATTTAGATTAATTAAATCATCTTTTATTTCTTCTAAATTATTTAGTATTGTATCCTTGTTAGCCATTTTATCCCACCTATCTTTATATTTAAATTACTTCTTCGATAAACATCTTAGTTAACTTTGGATCAAACTGAATTCCGGCCATGGATCTTAATCTATCAATAGCTCTTTCCTTAGAAATCTTTTCCTTATATACCTGGTCATGTGTCATAACATCAAAAGCATCTACTATACTGATTATCCTGGCATATAGGGGTATATTATCGCCTGCCTTCTGTTCGGGATATCCAGTCCCATTCCACCATTCGTGGTGGTGTAAGATCGCCTGGGCGATCTCATTAACTTCATTCAGCGAGTTTGCAATTCTAAATCCAACCTCTGGATGGGTCTGAATAATTTTATATTCTTCATTAGAAAGATCACTTTCTTGATTAATCAATTCCCGCGGGATATTAATCATTCCTATATCATGTAAGCGGGCTGTCTTTTTGATTAACTTAATTTTTTCTTGGTCAAATTTCAATTGTCGGGCAAATTTTTCAGCCAAACTTTTCACCCGCTGACAGTGAGACTCTGTTTCATAACCCATTTTATTTAATTTTTTATAAAGGACCTCCAGCATCTGTTCACTATTTTGCTTGTAATTTTTAGTTTTATTATTATACATCCTGCGGTCTGCCTTATCAATTATATCAACTATATCTGTTTCTTTTTCTACTTTGGTGGCAAAACCAAAAGAAACTGATAACGGAATGTCTTTATAGGTTTTTTGCTCAAGTCTATCTTTGATTCTATCTATTATACTCAATATATTCTTTTTGGTTGTGCCGGGTAATAAGATTAAGAACTCATCTCCACCCCAGCGTCCTAAAATGTCTTCTTTTCGGCATGCATCGTCTAAGGTGGCTGCAATGCATTTTAAAAGCTTATCACCATCATCATGACCAAATGTATCATTGATTAATTTTAAGCCGTTAACGTCCGCTATGATCACGCTCACAGGTAATTGCCGACTGTTATTTAATCTTTTAATCTCTTCTTCGATATAATCTCTATTATAAAGCCCTGTCAAGTAATCGTGAAAGCCAAAATATCTGATTTCCTCTTCTCTATTTAATCTTTTTAAAGCTGCCCCGGAATGGGAGATTAGTAATTCCACTAAATTTTTATCCTGGTTAGTAAAATAATCATATTCTTCTGAGATAATCTGGAATGTCCCATACTGCTGGATGGGTACTGTAAGAGCAGATTTATATTGGGTCTTAACGGGTGAAGCATCTCTTTCAGCCGGAATATTATTACATATAATCGTTCTCTGTTCGTGATAAGCCTTTGTAGCTAAACTCATTTCATCCAAACTCATTGAGATGACATCATCATCAGTTAAATTCTGTGATTTTCCAACTGCCATTAATTTATTATCCTTAACTATATCTAAAGAGATCACATCATAGTCTAATATTTCTTCAGCTGCTTCTACCGTTTGCTTATAGATTTCTTCTCTTTTAGCTGTGTTTTCCATCTTGATGGCAACATCATGCAGCTTTTCAATCTTATTTTTGTTTTCCATAACCTTATTTTTTAACTTAATCTGTTCTGTTTTATCTTTCATTGCTATGATAACAGCGTTTTTTTCATTAAAATCCATGAAATTAATGTCGGTTGCTAAATATTTTAGCTCACCTTTATCACTTTCAGCCCTTAATTCTATCGGATATCCATTACTTTTTTTACCTTTTTTAATTAAATCTGATAATTTCTTATACGAATCTTCAGTAAGGATATCTTCTAATTTTATTTTATCTAAGTGATCACTGTCAATATTAAATATTTCTCGGGCCGACTTATTCAAGTTCATTAACCTTAAATCATCTTTAGCTAAAACAAAGAAAGCATCTGAGGCATTATCAAAGATACTCTTAAACCGCTCTCCATACCTTTTAATTTCCTCATTAATAAGTTCAAGCTGGATATTCATAAATTCATATGCGATAGCGATAGGGAAGATCAAACCTAAAAGATATAATAAATCATTCGAAAAAAATATAGCTAAAAATTCATAGATAGACCAAAGGATAAAGGTTGTAGAAAAAAACATCTTATGTAAGTTATTAATCTTTTTACTTTTAGTAACTAAATATCCTATATCTAAAAAGTAGGTAACTATTAAGAGTTTTGAGAGGACTTCAATATAATTACCCCAATTATTATATTGAAGCAATACTAAAATGGAAAATAGGTAAATTAAATGTAATAAAGGCCAAAATTTATTTGATTTGTTTAGCAGGTATTTATTCAAGGAGTAATTAACTAATAAAGCGGCTGTAGTTGACATTATATAAGTATAAATTAAATATTCTTGCTTTATAGATAGAAAGGATAACGCTATGGAAATAAAAAACAATATTCCCATGCCAATAAAAAATATTGTATTTATATCGCTATATTTTCTATATTCTTTTTTATTAAAATAATAGACAATTATTATAAAAAATAGAAAAATAATTGTCATAATCATTAAATCTATTATACTCATCCTCTAATCTACTCCTATAATATTTTTAATTAAAATACAAAAGGATTTCCATCCTATTTGCTGAATAATATATATAATGGTAAAGGAGGTTTTAACATTGCAAACATTTCAATTTGAAAATTTATATAATTCAGCCAAAGGATATGTATTAAACTTTTTAGATAAATATCTGCTATCATATTATAATTTAGCACAAATTATATTTCTCCTTCTTTTATTTGGAATCAGTAACATTTTATCCAAAAAATATAAAGAAAGAGTAATAAATTTAATACCAGATACATTTGTAATTAAAGAAACACTGGGTGATTTATTTAAATTAATTATATATGTGATTTTACTGTGGCTTTATATAATAATAAATTCGATCTTAAATTTCCCTACTTATACCGTTATCATAGTAGCTAATCTCTTAACAGCCTGGATTATTATAAATCTACTATCAGATTTAATAAAAAATGAACTTCTCTCTAAAATATTTTCTATTTTGATCTGGACTATTGCGGCATTACATGTACTCGGTATATATGAAGAAATAGTAAATATTTTAAGTAAAATTTCATTTAGAAGTGGTAATATCCACATCTCATTATTGATGGTTATTAAAGGTATATTAACTCTATTTATATTCTTATGGATTGCAATGAAATTATCCTCCTATTCCGAAAAGCAAATTAAGAAGTTATCTCCTTTGACCCCGTCTATTCGGGTTTTATTAACAAAATTATTGAAGTTTGTAATTTTTACAGCTGTAATTCTAATTACTATGAGTTCTTTAGGTATTGATCTCACAGCCCTCGCTGTAGTCGGTGGTGCTGTTGGTGTCGGGGTTGGCTTTGGACTCCAAAAAATTGTCTCAAATTTTATCAGTGGTATTATAATCCTATTAGATAAATCAGTAAAACCCGGGGATGTTATTGAAATTGATAATGTTTACGGCCAGATTAAGTCCATCGGGTTAAGGTATATATCGGTTTTAACCTTAGATGGCAAAGAATATATTATTCCCAACGAAGATTTAATTACCAAAAAGGTGATAAACTGGTCTTACAGCAACAATCTAGTTAGGACAAGTGTCTCTGTCGGGGTCTCTTATAATAGTGATGTAGAAAAGGCCATGGAACTATTGCAAGAAGCAATAGCTGGTATTGATAGGATACTATCTAAACCTCCACCTAAAATATTTTTAAATGAGTTTTCAGATAGCTCGGTCAATATTGAAGTTAAGTTCTGGATTAGAGACCCGGAAAATGGTATTAATAATATAAAAAGCGAAGTAAATAAAAGCATCTGGAAGCTGTTTAAAGAACATGATATTGAAATTCCATTCCCCCAGCAGGATATTCACTTTAAATCTTTAAGTCCGCAGGTTAAAGAATTCTTTCAAAAAGAATAGTTGAAAATAATTTTTTAACAAATCTTCTTTTTAAATATAAATTAAATATGTAAGTATTTAAAAAAGCCTCTCTCAAAAACTGAGAGAGGCTTTTTATATACCAATCTATATAATATTTTATTCCTGTTCAAGAAGATGACAGGCAGCAAAATGTTCATCGCCGTAATCTTTGAATTCTGGTTCTTTTTCACTACATACATCCATTGCATATGGACAGCGGGGATGGAACCTACAACCAGATGGTGGATCTACCGGTGAAGGCACATCTCCTTCCAGGATTATTCTGTCCGTCTCATAAGTAGGATCTGCTACCGGAATCGCTGAAAGCAGAGACTGTGTATAAGGATGTTTCGGATCATCAAATAGTTCTTTTTTCGATGCCACTTCAACTAATTTACCGAGGTACATTACAGCTACTCTATCACTTATATGTTTAACAACACTTAAATCATGTGCGATAAATAGATAAGTTAAATCAAAGTCTTTCTGTAAGTCCTGCAGTAAGTTTATAACCTGAGCCTGAATGGAAACATCAAGCGCAGAAACCGGCTCATCCGCAATTATCAAGCTAGGGTCAACAGCTAAGGCTCTTGCAACACCGATACGCTGTCTCTGTCCACCACTGAACTCGTGTGGATATCTTTTCATATATTCGGGACCTAAACCTACTGTGTCAAGTATATCTGCTACCTTTTCATTACGTTCTTTTTTAGATGAGGCAAGATTATGAATATCTATTGGTTCCCCCACTATATCGGCAACTGTCATCCGGGGATTTAGTGAGGCATAAGGGTCCTGAAAGATAATCTGCATCTCTTTTCTCATTTCCCTTAGTTCTTTTTCATCTAAAGATAATAAATTCTTGCCTTCAAACCAAATTTCTCCTTCTGTCGCTTCCAGGAGGCGAAGGATTGTACGGCCTGCTGTAGACTTACCACAACCGGACTCACCAACTAATCCCAGGGTCTCTCCCTTTTTGATATAAAAGCTTATATCATCGACCGCTTTTACATGGGCGACGGTTTTACGAAATACTCCTTCTTTGACTGGGAAGTACTTTTTTAAGTTCTTTATCTCAAGTAATTTTTCTTGCTCTTCTGCCAATTCTTTTCACCTCCATTAAGCGCTTTTCTCTTCTGCTTTTTTAGCTTCTAATTTATCAACATGCCAGCAGGCTGAATAATGGCCCTCTTCAACTTCTTCCAGTTCTGGCTCTTCTGTACGACATTTATCGGTTGCAAATGGACATCTTGTATTATACTTACAGCCGTCCGGGAAGTTCAGTGGATTAGGTACATTACCGGGGATTGCTTCTAATCTCTCTAAGTCTTTCTCAATGTGAGGTATAGAATGCATTAAACCCCAGGCATATGGATGTTTTGGATCAGCGTAAAGTGTTTCAACATCGGCATATTCCACTATCTTACCGGCATACATAACTGCAACTCTATCAGATACCTCAGCAATAACACCGAGATCGTGAGTGATCATCATAATCGCCATATCAAACTGATCTTTCAGGCTATTCATCAGCTCTAATATCTGAGCCTGAATTGTAACATCCAGGGCAGTGGTAGGCTCATCAGCAATCAATAATTGAGGGTCACAGGATAAAGCCATCGCGATCATTACCCTCTGTCTCATACCTCCACTTAACTGGTGGGGATATTCATCGACACGTTGTTCAGGTAAAGGTATTCCTACCTTCCTGAGCATGTTAATGGCCTCTTCACGGGCCTGTTTTTTGTTGATATCTTTATGGATAAGCAATGCTTCCATAATCTGATCTCCCACGGTATAAACCGGGTTTAAGGAGGTCATTGGCTCCTGGAAGATCATTGAGATATCATTACCCCTGATCTTTCTCATCTGAGTTTGATTTAATTCAGTTAAATCTTTACCATCAAACAATATTTCGCCTTCTTCTATTTTTCCAGGTGGTGATTCAATAAGTCTCATGATAGAGAGTGAGGTAACACTCTTACCACAGCCGGACTCACCAACAATTCCGAGAGTTTCACCTGGATATATTTCGAAGCTTACTCCATCAACCGCTTTCACGGTTCCTTCTTCAGTATGGAAGTAAGTTTTTAAATTGTTCACATCTATAAGCTTTTCTTTACTCAAATCTATCACCTACTTTATCTAATTTAATTATTTTTGTTGAAGCTTAGGATCGAGAATATCTCTAAATGCGTCACCAATTAAGTTCCAGGATAAACTAAATAATAAGATCGCTGTACCGGGAATCATTAAAGTATACCAATAAGTTAATGGATTTCCTTGTGCACCAATAATCCAGTTACGGGCAAAGGAGATCATTTGACCCCAGTCTGCATATCCTGGAGGGGCACCAACACCTAAGAAACTTAAGGTTGCAGCAGTGATAACCATTGAACCCATTCTCATACAAGCCTGAATTAAAACTGGGAAAATACTATTTAAAAGTACGTGTTTGAAGATAATTCTAGTATCTCCTGCTCCCAGGGCATATGCTGCATCTATAAACTCTTCCGCTTTAATTTCTAAAACCTGAGAACGCATTAAACGGGCCGTTCCCATCCAGCCGAAGACAATCAAAGCAACCATTACTTTATCGAGCCCTTTTCCTAGTATGGCCGTCAACACCAAGGCCGCAACCAAGAAAGGAATCGACATGAAGATATCCGTTATCCGCATCATTATTTCATCGAACCAGCCCCCGTAATAGGCCGATATAGTACCGACAAATATACCTATCAGGGTACTTATTCCAACAACTATAAAACCGATTCTAAATGCGGTTCTTGAACCCCATACCATACCATAAAATATGTCATAAGAGCCTTCAGTTGTTCCAAATATATTATCGGCATCCGGTGGGGTTGGAGCAATTTTCCAGCCGCTTCTAGGTATATCATAAGGCTCATCGGGATCAGCTGGTGGAGCGATCCAGGGAGCGAAGATAGCTACTATTGCAAAAAAGAAAACTATGACTATACCAAATACTGATAATTTATTTGTAAATAATCTCTTAATTATATCTGACCATTCCATATATTTACATCACTCCAATCTAATTCTAGGATCAATGAAAGCATATGATACATCCACTATTAAGTTGATAAGTACCAAAATACCTCCAAAATACATCGCTATTCCTAGAATACCTGCATAATCTAATCTGGTCGCTGTTTCATATGCTAATAAACCTAATCCTCTATAGCCGAAGACCGTTTCTACTGTTACTATACCACCTAATAATCCTAATACCATAGGACCAGCAACAGTAACTACAGGGATTAAAGCATTTCTTCTAGCATGTTTATTTATAACTATATTTTCTTTTACACCTTTTGCTCTAGCAGTACGTATATAATCTTTACGTAAGGTTTCTAACATACTAGATCTTGTAATCCTTAATATAAAGGCCCACCAAACAACAGCTAAAGTAAATACAGGTGCTACTAAGTGTCTTAAAGAATCTAAAGCAAAACTAATATTACCGTTTAATATGCCATCTAATATATTCATGTCGGTAAAGACTGTAAACTGTGCTGTATTTTTTAACTCCAGGGCCCAGTTAGATAATCTACCCGGGGGCGTCCACCCGAGAACTCCATAAAATATCATTAAAATTATTAATCCAAATACGAAAGTAGGGAACGACCAACCTACTGTTGAGAACACCCTGGTAGTATGATCCCAAAAGTCATTATGATGAACAGCCGAGAACACACCGAGCCAAATTCCACCCATTATAACGGGTATCACCGCCAGAATTGCCAGCTCCAGCGTGGCCGGGAACCGATCGAAAATAGCTTCGACAACCGGAGCACCAGCTGCCTCAGACCATCCTAAATCACCATGTAATAATCCATCTAGCCACCTTCCATACTGCATATAGAAGGGGTCATCTAAACCATATTTATTAATTAATAAATCCAGGTCGCCACCCTTAAGCTGAGTGGGATCCTGAACATAGGTAGCAACTCGCTGATACGGTCCCAGCATCATTAACATACCAAAGACCAGCAGGGTTACTCCAAATAATATAAGCGGCAGTATTAATAGCCGTCTCACTATATAATTTATCAACTGTTAAAACTCCTTTCTTCCATTACTAAAAATTTACAAATGTCCTGTTTTCATAGAATTGCCAGGGGGTTACCCCCCTGGCATTATCCTTTAATACTAAATTGTAATCAAACTACTATTACTTATCTAAGATATAGAAGTATTGGCCTGGACGCATTGGATTGAAGTACCATCCTTTGACCCAGTCACGTTGAATTCTAGCACTATATGGCTGGTCAATCCAGACATCAATAGCTTGTTCATGTGCAATATTTTGAATTTCTTTATAAATATCTACACGTTCATCTTGATCCATAGTAGTTATACCTTTATCGATTAATGGATCTACATTTTCTTTAGCCCAGTCGATATAATTCTGTCCACGTTTGCCTCCATAATAACCTGCGGAGTGTAAGAAAGGTTGAACGAAGTTATGTGGATCTGGGAAGTCAGCTAACCAACCACCAATTTGAAGTGGTAAGGTACCTCTAGCTGATTCATCTAAGAATGTAGACCATTGAACTGCTCTTGTACTGATATCAAACTTAGGATTAATTTGTTCTAAGTATGTCTTAAAGATATCAGCAGCAGTTTTTCTTGTCATGTTACCAGAGTTATATAGAATTGTGAGTTTGAATCCTTTTTCCCAAACTTGTCCATCCCAGGCTTGCTTGAAGTGTTCTTCTGCTTTTTCAAGATCTAATTGATATACAGGAGACCCTTCATCATAGCCTAATAGAGGATTAACAATTGGGCCGCGAAGTTTTTGTGATTGTCCCTGTCTTACTTCTTCGATGAATGCTTTGTAATTGAAAGCATAACTAAATGCTTTTCTTACATGAACATCTGTAAAGAAGTCAGAAGGAATACCTTCGCCATCAAGTTTTCCACTACCAATGTAGTCATTACCTTTAGTTTCAATTGTCCAATTGAATAACATTGTCAAGTTTTGTAGAGTAGGTAATTCTCTGATGATGTCAATGCTTTCATCGCCTTCAATCTGATTGAAATATTGATAGTCTAATGCGATTGAGTCAGCATCTCCACGTTTTAGAAGTAGGATACGTGTAGTTGGCTCATCAATATTCTTAATGATTACAGTCTTGAAGTTAGCAGGTTCACGCCAGTAGTTATCATTTCTTTTAAAGATTACATGGTCGCCATTTACCCATTCAGTTAAGACAAATGGACCAGTACCCATCATTTTATCATAAAGTGGGTCATCTTCTTTTACTGGATCATGATAGTCAGCTAGAGTTTCAGGACTACCGTCCCAAGCACCCTGCTTAATACTCCATTCTTTGTCAAGAATACTTGACCAAGCTGCGTGTTGAGCAAGAATGTTTAAGAATGGAGGATAAGGATTCTCTAGATGGAATGTAACTTCATTACCATCAATAGTAATCTTCTTATCTAATTCAGCAAATACTTTAGCAGACTGTTCTGCTGTTAATTCCTTAGGATCTTCTACACCTACAACTTCTTGTGTAAGTCCAGGTAAAGAAGAGATATCTCCAAAGAGTGGTTCATAAATCATCCACATTGGACCATAAGCACGGTCCATGATCATACCTCTAAGGAAACTATACTTAACATCTTCAGGAGTTAAATCATTACCATTACTAAATTTAACGCCTTCACGAATTGGAAAGGTGTATTCTGTACCGTCTTCTGAGATAAGACCATTTTCTCTGGAAGGTACTTCAGTTGCTAGTAATGGTGAGAATTTATTAATTGATTCGCCCTGATATTGTATCAAGCATTCATAAACATTATCAATAACTTCTGAACTAGCAGTATCATAAGAATAATGTGGATCCAAAGTGCTTTGATTACCTATAGTTACGTGGGTATAAGTATCTGGACTTTTTACCTCATCTTGTGCTCCTGCGATACTAACTACTGTAAAAACTAAGATTAATGACAACAATAAAGCTCCAAATTTTTTCTTCATTTAAAATTTTTCCCTCCTTGAAATAATACTAACTTATTTGAAAAATTTACTGGTACTGTTCAATTCTATCGTCCTCTGAATTCACCCCCTTTAAAATATAGAAAAAATTATTTTGGTCTTAAATAAGACCAATAAAACTTAGATGACAGAACTCTCTGTAAAACTCTATTACTATATTCTATGAATTAGTTTGAAATCCTTCCTTATACTACAAAAAATTCTTGATACCATTGGCCTTATATAAGCAATCTAAGAATATTTATTTGCTTTTGCTTATAATTATATAACAAACTATCTCCTTTTCTCAACCAATTTATTTATTTTACTTTCCAATTCATTTATAGTCCCTTCATTTTTGATTACTACATCTGCTTTTTTTACTTTTGTTTTAAGAGGTATCTGGGCATCTATTCTTTTTATAGCTGCTTGTTTATTTAAATCGTCCCTCTTTTCTAACCTTTTGATTTGTGTATCTTTATCAGCATAAACAACCCAGGTTTCATCCACTTTTTTGTCTAAAGCGGTTTCAAAAAGCAATGGTGCATCTAATACTATTATCTCTTCTTTCTTATCCTGATATTCATCTATTTTTTTATCAATTAATTCAAATATTTTGGGATGGGTTATAGATTCCAACTGTTTTCTTTTCTTTTCCTCGTTAAAAACAACTTTTCCTAACTTTTTTCTATCTATATAGCCATCTTTATCTAATACAGTTTCTCCGAAATGTTTTTTAACTTCTTCAATAACTTCATCTAAATTTAAAACTTGATGGGCTATTTTGTCAGACTCAATAATTTTGATACCAAGTTTTTTTAGTATCTTACAAACTGTACTTTTACCGGTTGCAATTCCGCCTGTAAGTCCAATAATCAAATTTAAATCCCCCTAATCTTGGCAGTTTGGGCAGAATCTTGCTGAACGCCCGCTAACTTTTTTCTTTTCTATAGCTTCTCCACACTTTTCGCACTTTTCTCCTTCTTTTTTATACACGTTCAGTTCGTGCTGAAACTTCCCACTTTTACCAAGGGCATTTACATAGTCACTTACAGACGTACCACCCATCTTTATACCTTTTTTTAGTATCTTTCTGATCGCATTATATAAATCTTTAATTTCTTGCTCAGATAATGTGTCAGCTTTTCTATCCGGCCTTATATTGGACATAAAAAGTGCTTCATCAGCATAGATATTACCAACCCCGGCGATGAATTCCTGGTTCATTATCAAGGGCTTAATCATGCCTTTTCTACCATCTACCATCTCTTCAAAAAGATCTAAAGTGAACTCATCACTTAAAGGTTCTATACCTAAATTTGATAAATTGCCAGCTTCTTCTAACTCGTTTTCTGTTATGAAATATAATCGACCAAATTTTCTTATATTATTAAATCTTAAATCAGTGTCATCATCAAATTCAAATATCACATGGGTATGTTTGTCTTTTTCATCATTTCTTTTTTTATATAGTAATTTACCTGACATTCTCAAATGTATCACTAATTTATGTTTATTATCACTAAAATTTATTATTATATATTTACCCCTTCTTGTTAAGGATTTTATTTTTTTCCCTTCACTTAAACTTATAAAGTCCTCTTTTTCGGGGTAACCAATTACCATTTCATCATATATATGGGTATTAACTATCTTTTTATCACGTAACATTTTATTTAAGCCTGTTACAACGGTTTGTACTTCAGGCAATTCCGGCATTTTATCCACCTCAATTATTTTATATCATATTCAGCTTGTTCTTTTAAATTATTCCCAGTTTTTAAATCTACTATTACCGGTACTTTTAACTCTACTGCCTTTTCCATCTTTTCTTTGACTAATTTAGCAATCTCTTCTAATTTGGATTTAGCGACTTCAAAGACAATTTCATCATGGATTTGTAAAAGCATTTTGGCCTTTACATCTTTTCTAGACTGTAAAGCATCATAAACTTCTATCATGGCTATCTTCATAATATCAGCAGCACTACCCTGAATAGGTGTATTGATAGCGGCCCTTTCAGCAAATGATCTCCTATGATAATTACTACTATTTATGCCTTTAATATATCTTAAACGGTTAAAAATGGTCCGTACATAGCCATCTTTTTTTGCCTTGTTTACAACTTCGTCCATATATTTTTTTACACCGGGAAATCTTGCAAAGTATCTATTTATATACTCTTCTGCTTCTCCATTTGATATATCTAAATCCTGAGCTAGACCATAAGAACTCATTCCATAAGCTATACCAAAGTTAATTACTTTAGCATGTCTTCTCAAATTAGAAGTAACTTCTTTTTTATCAACATCAAAGACTTCCGAAGCAGTCTGAGTATGGATATCTTGTCCTTCCTTAAAGGCTTTAATCAACTGTTCATCCTCACTGATATGGGCTAATACCCTTAATTCTATCTGGGAATAATCAGCCGATAATAGTACCCAATCTTTTTTTTCGGGAATGAAAGCTTTCCTGATCTTTCTACCTTCCTCGGTTCTAATAGGTATATTTTGTAAATTGGGTTCAGTACTACTTAAGCGCCCAGTGGCGGTAACCATCTGGTTAAAATTAGTATGAATTCTACCTGTCTTATCATCTACTAGCTCTAATAAAGGATCTACATATGTAGACTTGATTTTCTGATACTTCCTATAATCCATTATTAGAGGTATAATATCGTGTTTATCTTCCAGTTTTTCTAATACATCAATACTGGTTGAATAACCTGTTTTAGTCTTTTTAATAACGGGTAGACCTAATTTATCAAATAATATTTCACCTAACTGCTTAGGAGAGTTGAGATTAAATTCTTCTCCCGCCAGTTCATAAGTATTTTCTTCTATCTCACCAATTTTATCAGCAATTTGCTGTGAAAGTTCTTCTAAAAATTCACAGTCTGCATAAATTCCATTGGTCTCCATTTGGGCTAAA
>DATGCJ010000228.1:0-2254 GCA_035312025.1 Halanaerobiales bacterium
GAAGAACAAGAAAGTCAAGCCAATTTTGCTTTAGCAAATGCTAAACCCAGACTGCGTATGGTGACCCTTTATTACTATGCCGCTCAAAATAATTATCTGGTTTTAGGTACCGATAACTGGAGTGAACTGAAAGTAGGTTACTTTACTAAATACGGTGACGGTGGAATTGACTTAACCATCCTCGGTCGTTTAGTTAAAACAGAGGTGAGAGAGTTAGCGGAACACCTGGTAGTCCCCCAGGAGATTATCGATAAAAAGCCCTCAGCCGGACTCTGGCAAGACCAGACCGATGAAGATGAAATGGGCCTTACCTATGAAGAATTAGATAGATATATCTTAACCGGTGAGGCAGAACCTGAGGTTAAGGAAAAAATAGAAAATTTATCTTCTAAAAACAGCCATAAACTTGAACCAATTCCGATCCCAACCAGAGAAATTTTGTTAACTTAGCAGGAGAATTTTAAAAAGTATAGTATTATATTATTAAGAGAACAATTTAATATTGTTATAAATAGGTGCTTTCAGTTACTACTGGAAGAGAATAGGGAATCAGGTGCAAATCCTGAGCGGGCCCGCCACTGTGAGCAGCTAGTCGCCCAAATAACCACTTGTTTTTAACAAGGAAGGTTGGGTTAGACGTTAAGCTGTGAGTCAGGAGACCTGCCTATTTATACTCTACATTCTTCGGTTTCAAGATCAGTAGATGCAAGGGATATCACCAGATCTTTAGCTTTAAGCGGAGGTCTGGTTTTTTTATTTGTCTAAAAGGGGTGAAAAAATTGAGTCAATCATTTTTAATTCTAGGAGGAGCGCGCAGTGGTAAAAGTTCTTTTGCAGAAAAAATCGCTGAAAACCTGGGGGAAACAGAGGTTGTTTATCTGGCTACCGCCCAGGCTTTAGACCAGGAGATGGAAGATAGAATCAAACACCATCAAAACCAGAGACCTAAAGATTGGAAAACGGTGGAAGAACCGATTGAAGTTAACAAGGTATTGGAAAGTATAGAGAAAGGTAAAACTGTTTTAATGGACTGTCTCACCTTATATATTTCCAATATGATATTGAAAACGGAAGAATTAAATGATGATGAAAATAATTTAGAGCAGAAAGTCAATATTGAAAAAGAGATCATAGAGGAAATTAAAAAAATTATTACCACTGCCCAAGCCAGGGACCTGAACTTAATTATAGTTTCCAACGAGGTTGGTCAGGGTGTTGTTCCCAATAATGAACTGGGCCGGTTATTCAGAGATATTGCCGGCCGAGCTAATCAGTTTACGGCCGATAAAGTTGATAAGGTATTTTTAACAGTAGCCGGTTTTCCCCTTGATATAAAAGATATTGGCTTAAGAAATAAATCAGATTTCTTAGAAAATTTAAAGGAAGATTAAGATGAAAAAGTCTATCATGTTTCAGGGTACAGCTTCAGGTGTTGGTAAGAGTTTAATGGCAGCTGCTTTATGCCGACTTTTATACCAGAAAGGTTATAAAGTAGCGCCTTTTAAATCATGGAATATGGCTTTGAATTCCTATGTTACTAAAAATGGAGGAGAAGTGGGTAGAGCCCAGGCTCTCCAGGCAGAAGCCTGTAATGTAGATATTGAAGTTGATATGCAGCCCTTTTTGGTAAAGCCGAAAGGTAACGGCCAGGCCCAGGTTATCAAACGGGGTAAACCTCTGGGAGATTTTGCCGGGCAATATAAGGATGATGATTATGTAAAGGAAGCTTTAAAGACCATAAAAAATTCTATCAATAATTTATACAAAAAGTATGATGTCCTTGTTATGGAAGGGGCCGGCAGTCCGGCTGAAGTTAATATTCAAAAGCGAGATCTAGCTAATATGAAAGTAGCCAACCTAAATGATACGCCGGTCATTTTAGTAGCAGATATTGATAAAGGGGGCGTCTTTGCTTCCTTGGTAGGTACCATGGAACTGTTAGGGGAAGACCGCCGACTTGTAGAGGGTATAATTATTAATAAATTTCGCGGTGATAAAGACAGTCTCCAGTCAGGACTTGAATTTATTGAAAACAAGACCGGTGTGCCGGTATTGGGAGTAATGCCCTATTTAAAGGAGATCAACCTGCCGGAAGAGGATTCAGTAACTGTGAAAGAATATTTAAAGGAACAGGCTGAGATAAAGATCGGGATAATTAATTTACCACATTTATCTAACTTTACTGATTTTGATGTTTTGGGATTAGAACCAGCCGTTGAACTAACTTATTTAGAGTACGGGCAAGAAATATCTA
>DATGCJ010000229.1:0-2656 GCA_035312025.1 Halanaerobiales bacterium
ATTTATGGTTGATGTAACAGATATTGATGATGTTAAAATAGGAGATGAAGTTGTTTTAATAGGTAAGCAAGGAGATGAAGAATTTTCTGCGACAGAGATGGCTGATATAATCGGAACAATAAATTATGAAATTACCTGTGACATAACAAAAAGAGTACCCAGGATATACAAGTAAATAAAATACAAAAAAGGAGGTGGGTGCCCACCTCCTTTTACATTAAATTTATTCATTTTTCTTGTTTTCAAAGAAATCTCTGAAGTCTCTACTACCACTTACATCTTTTTTAATTCCAAAAAAGAAATCTCTAAAATCTCTACTACCGTGATCAAACATCTATATCACTCCTTTTATATTTTATGATATAATTTAGTTTATTTTCTTGAGCTAAATAGATTAGCGAAGAAATAAGCATTAAATAAGTTATAATAATTATCATATTCTTTATAATATCTGTCTTCATCATTTTTATTATTGTTGTAAAGCTCATTGATATAATTATTCTCGCGATTGAACATTTATATCACTCACTCCCCATATATATAATATCTTTCTTATTTATTTTCACTATCTCTATTTTAACTAAATAAATCCGAGTAAAATAGTAAGCATTTAACAAATTTTAGCATAGATGAGGTGTTTTTATGGGAAAATATATTAAGAATTCCAATAAAATACAAATAAGAGAAACTGAGATAAGTGATATAGACTATGTGCGAACAGTAGAAAGTGCACCGGCTAATAGAGAGAATGTATTTCAATGGTCAAAAGAACAGCATATTAAAATAATTGAAGGAAAAGATACTCTCCACTTAATTATTGAAGATCAATCTTTTCAAAAAGTTGGCTATGCAATAATTGCGGGGTTGGAGAGTAAAAATAAAAGTATTGAGTTAAGAAGAGTGGTAATAGATAAGAAAAATAAGGGATATGGAACTGAATTTTTAAAACTGATGAAAGAATATACCTTTGAAGATTTAGAGTTTCATAAGTTATGGCTGGACTTTTTTGATACCAATTCAAGGGTAGAGACTTTATATAAGAAAAATGGTTTTAAAAGAGAAGGTGTGCTAAGAGATAAGTACTATTATGATAATAGGTACATAACGATGGTTGTCATGTCGATCCTAGAAGACGAATACTTTGCGGAAGACAGGAATTAATTTCTATAATTTATTGCATTTATAATAAATATATATTATAATAAGTAAAAATAAAATTATGATAAATAGTTGATTGGGAAAAGTAAATTATATTTCTTTTTGAGAAAGTTAATGGCCGTTGAGAATTAACAGGAAGTATAATTGAATCCACCCATGATAGGCAGGGGGAAATCAATAGTAACTCTGCCCGGCGCAGACCGTTATTCTTGTAAGTGGACCATAATGGTTAATAAGGGTGGCACCACGGGTATTATACTCTCGTCCCTACTGTAGGGAATGAGGGTTTTTTTATTTTTATATAAACTTTTCATCCAAAAAAAATTAAGCAGGGAGGAATTATAATGTTAGATCGTAAATTTATTAGGGAAAATATTGATAAGGTTGAGAAGGCTTTAAAAGACAGGGGAGTTGAAAGTCCTTTAGACAGGTTTAAAAAACTGGAAGAAGAAAGAAGAGACTTGCTATATGAAAACGAACAGTTAAGGCATAAGAGGAATGTTAACTCTGATAAGATCGGTGAATTAAAAAGAGAAGGGAAAGATGCCAGTCATTTGATCGATGAGATGAAAGAGGTTTCTGAAAAAATAAAAGAATATGATGAAAAATTAGCTGAAATTGAAGATGAGTTAGACAGCATATTATTAAGAATACCGAATATTCCACATGAATCTGTCCCGGTTGGTACAGACGAGGAAGACAACCGTGAAATTAAAAAGTGGGGTGAACCAAGAGAATTTGATTTTGATTATAAGGCCCACTGGGATATTGGTGAAGATTTAGATATCTTAGACTTTGAAAGAGGGGGAAAAGTAACGGGGGCCCGTTTTACATTCTTAAAAAATGCCGGGGCTAGATTGGAAAGAAGTTTGATCAACTTTTTTATCGATATTCATACCAAAGAACACGACTATAAAGAAGTATTTCCACCGTTTATAGCAAACCAGGAAAGCATGACTGGTACTGGGCAGTTACCTAAATTCGAAAAAGATATGTTTAAGCTAAATGGTTTACCATATTACTTAATCCCAACAGCTGAAGTGCCGGTAACTAATATGTATAGAGAAGAGATCTTAGATAAAGAAGACCTACCGATATATCACACTGCTTACAGTGCCTGCTTTAGGGCAGAAGCTGGTGCACACGGTAGAGATACAAGGGGAATAATCAGACAGCACCAATTCAATAAGGTTGAGATGGTGAAGTTTGTGGAACCGGAAACTTCCTATGATGAATTAGAAAAGATTACTCAAGATGCTGAAGAGCTGCTTCAGATGCTTGAATTGCCATATAGGATTGTTACACTTTGTAGTGGAGATCTAGGTTTCTCAGCTGCCAAAACTTATGACTTAGAAGTATGGATGCCGGCTTATGATACCTATCGTGAAATATCCAGCTGTAGTAACTTTTTAGACTTTCAGGCCAGAAGGGCTGGTATTAGATACAGACCCGAACCAGATGCAAGTACTAAATATGTTCATACCTTAAATGGGTCTGG
>DATGCJ010000230.1:0-2603 GCA_035312025.1 Halanaerobiales bacterium
TTCTTATCTCATATTCGGAGTGGTTTTTTATTTCCTCATCCATCTTATCGATTAGTTGTTTAAATTTATCTGGTTTACTTGCACCAAGATCTGTTGTGCCCCTTACCACAATTGCTTTTATATTTTTACTTGCTAACACTAACCCCATACCGGTTCTTGCAGCTGCCCTTACCATATTACAGAAAATACCGGAATACTTAACCCCATTTTCAGCAGCTGGTCCGATAACAGCAGTCTGTACACGGTTGTCACCCAATTCTTCTTTTATCTTCTTTTGGGTCTCAAAGGTATCTAACTGTTTTAAATGTTGGGCTGATTTAATTTCAGCTTCACCGTCTTTAATATATATGTAAGATAATTGATCAGCCTTACCCTCTATAATTATCTGATCAAAACCGGCAAATTTAATCTCTGGGCCCAAAAATCCACCTGTATTTGAGTCACCTAAAATTTTAGTCTGAGGTGATTTGGCTGTAAAGTTCACACGGGCTGCTCCAGGAAATAAGGTACCCGTTAAAGGACCAACTCCGATAAACATCTTGTTTTCTGTACTTAAAGGATCAACTTCAGGAGGTACTTCATCATAAAGGCGGCGTACATTTAACCCTCGTCCTCCCAGATATTTTTTTAAAAATTCTTCATCTAATTTTTCTTTTTTTATTAAATTATTTGAAAGGTCTATTCTTAAAGCCTTATTACAGTATCCGTAGTTCATTTTTTTCTACCTCCTTTATTATCAAACTTCAAGGCATCTGTTGGACATCTCTGCACACATTCTACATCTCCATCACAGAGATCACAGATCAAAGCCACATTATTTTCATTAAAAGAAATCGCATCAAAGGGACAGGCTTCAGCACATTTGTTACACCCAATACATTTATCCTCATCAACTAATATTGCATTGGTTTTGGGGCTTCTACTTAAGGCCTCAACAGGACAGGCTTTAATACAAGGAGCATCTCCACACTGTCTACAGATATATGGAATATCTTCACCTTTAATTTCGTTTTTTTCGATTTTTATACGCGATCTCAAAGCATTAAAGCTTTGAGTATGTACAAAAGCACAGACTGTTTCACAAGCCCTACAGCCAGTGCAGGCATCTGGGTTAACCAGTATCCTTGGCGGTATTTCTATTTCTTCTTCTAACGGTTTACCTGTTTTGGGATCCAGCCTATCGATCCTGAAAATAACCCTTCCATTAGGGTCAGGACATATAAATCTTTTGGTATGTGGAATCCAGTCATTTTCTTCATTTAATTCTCTCTGTTTTGCTGGCAGTACCGGCATTAAACTTTGCAGAGCCCACAAACACATATGTTTACCTTCCGGTATTTCTATCTTCCCCCCACTGACGGTGAAATAATCACCAATTTCCATTGGTAAATCACAAAAACCTTCTATACTTTCTACAACAATCTTTAAATCATACAAAATAAGCAACTCCCTTCTTTTGGTTTCTAATGTAATATATATAATTAAAAAAAGGTGGCACACGAAATAAAAAAACCCTTCACCCCGCTTAGGGACGAAAGATTAATAATTCCGTGTTGCCACCCTTGTTAGTTAATTAATATTAACTCACTTTATTAAAAACCATCTATTAAAAAATGATTTTTATTTGCTACTAACGGGCAAAAACCGGCACAGGATAATTTATCATATCAAAGATATTTCCCCCTGCTTCTCACAAGGCCATTCTCTTTATTTTTTCATCACCGGAATCTCAGCTCTGTCGGCTCTCTGTAAATGAAATCATAAAGATACTTTTCTTGGTCAAAGAATTTAATCATATGTTATTGATAATGATTTTACCACCGAGAAGTAATAATGTCAAGAAAAAATTTCCAGATGATAGTATCTAATTAATTTGGAATTTTAGATAGACCCCTTTCTATATTGATTTAAATGGAATAAAACCTTATTAACTCTATATTCTGTTAACCTTCCCACTTTTTAAAGCTATTAACACCTCTTTAGCTATATGTAACAAACAAGTTAAGAGAAAATATGCCCTTTATTATTGTTATGATATCTTTTAAATTCAATATCTTCTCACTTTATTAAAAAATTGTTTTTTATCTAATAAAATAACCACACTAGCTGCTATCGTAAATGTCACTAAAATAATAAGATATCCATATTGGGTATATAACACTGGGAATATCCATAGAAATAAATTCATCTGCGTATGAAGGATAAGGACAGCCAGTATACTTCCGTTTGTATTATTATATATCCAGGTATAGATAAAGTTAGCTGAAATAACCGTCAAAATAAAAGACCAAAGGGGAGTTATATAAAACATTCCGGTTAACTCCTCTGGAACTAAGAATTGTGGCCAGTGCCAGATCGCCCAAATAAATCCCAAGATTATTGATGAGAAGAATGGTGATAATTTCTCTTGCAATCTTGGAAGTGCATAACCTCTCCAGCCAAATTCTTCTTGAATGGGCCCACCAGTAAACATTACACTGAAAAAAATAAATGGGATAAAATAATACAAACCAGACGCTTCAGATTTTGGGTAAACTTGATCAAGACTTACACTTATATAATACGATAAAATAATTAGGGCTGGGAAGAGAAGAAAAATCAAA
>DATGCJ010000231.1:0-10132 GCA_035312025.1 Halanaerobiales bacterium
TAATCCGGTTAATAATGTAAATAATTTAAGTAAAGATGCGGTCATGGTAATATCAGACCGCGGTTACTTAAAAGTAGAAAGAGCCTGGAAAAAGGAAATAGCTGAAAAGATTAAATGCCGCTTTGTACTTGTTAATACCAATACAATTGTTCCGGTTGAGATTGCTTCCGACAAAGAGGAATATGCAGCCTATACGATTAGAAAGAAGATCAATAATAAAGTAGAAAGATTTATAGATGTGGTAGACAAGGAGAAATTAAAAGTAAATTCTCTTCGATTAAATATTAAAGGAGCCGATTTAAATGATATTGATAACCTAGTAAACAGGTTATCGATAGATAAAACTGTTAAACCGAGTCCTGCCTTTAAAGGTGGTTCTAGCGAGGCTTTAAACAGGTTGGAAAGATTTATGGGAAAAAACCTAAAATTATATGAAGAGCACGGAAGTAATCCCGACTATGATGTAACTTCTAAATTAAGTCCCTATTTACATTTTGGGCAGATCTCGCCTGCCTATATCTATAAGAGAATAAAATGGAATGATATTAAGGCGGAAGACTTCTTAGAACAGTTAATAGTGCGAAGAGAACTTAGTTTTAATTATATATATTATAATGATAACTATAACCAAAAGTTAACAGACATCTTACCGGACTGGGCGGTTGAAACATTAGAAGAACATGAGAGTGATAAACGAGAGTATATCTACAGTAGAGAACAATTAGAAAATTATCAAACACATGATCAATACTGGAATGCAGCCCAAAAAGAGATGGTATTAAGCGGCTATATGAATGGATATATGCGGATGTACTGGGGTAAAAAGATCCTGGAATGGACCCAGGATCCCCAAAAGGCTTTTGATATAATACTATATCTAAATAATAAATATTTTTTAGATGGAAGAGATCCCAATGGTTATGCCGGTGCAGCCTGGATATTCGGAAAGCATGACCGGGCCTGGCAGGAGAGGCAGATTTTTGGTAAGGTAAGGTATATGAACAAGAACGGACTTGAGAGAAAGTTCGACATGGAAGATTACCTAAAAAAAGTAAATAATCTAAACTGATTTTTATAAGAATAAAACAAATATTAGCTCTTTATCCAGGAAAAAAACTTTACAAACAATTTTAAAACATCTATAATATTATAATAGTTATATACAAGAGTAAATCAAACCAAGGAGGTATTAGCAGGTTTTACCTGCAGATATATATGAGAGAAAAGATATTTGATATTTTAAGTTATCTTATAGAGGAACTTTTAAATAGTGGAGATGAAGTTGTTGACCAGGAAGACTTGATCAATGAATTGGTCGACAAGGGATATGAAATTGAAGATATTGATGAAGCTTTTCAATTAATTTTTGAAAAGCCGGAAATCATTGAGCACAGTGATATAGAAGGTATTTCAGAAGACAATTTCCTTAATAGGGTCTTTACTGTACAGGAGAAAATGTACCTTCCTAAAGAACACCGCGGTTTAATAAAAAGACTGCTAATCATGAACATTATTACCATTAAAGAAACAGAAGAAATAGTAAATAAGATCATCCAGAATGTCTATTATAACAATAACAAGAACTTTGATTTCTGGGAATTAATTCAAGATGTAGTAGATGATGAAAACCGTATCAATTATATTTCAAACCATTTTAAGGAATTTTCAACAAAATTATCAAAAGATTTTAAATACATTAATTAAATATTTTGGAGGTTAATTTGATCATGGCTAAAAAGAACTTAGTTATCGTAGAGTCCCCAGCAAAAGCCAAGACAATCAAAAAGTTCTTAGGCAAAAATTATGATGTAGAAGCATCGATGGGACATGTAGTTGATTTACCCAAAAGTAAAATGGGTATTAATATAGAAGAAAATTTTGAACCTAAATATATTACCATTAGAGGTAAAGGTAAGGTTTTAAAAAAATTAAGAAAAGCAAAAAAGAAAAGTGAGAATGTATATCTTGCGACTGACCCTGACAGAGAAGGGGAAGCGATCTCATGGCACTTATCCAGAGCTCTTAAATTAGAAGAAAGCAAAAATAGGATTGAATTTAATGAAATAACTAAAAATGCAATTTCTAATGCTATGGACAATCCAAGAGAGATTGACCAAGATCTTGTCGACGCACAACAGGCCAGACGCCTCTTGGATAGATTGGTTGGTTATAAATTAAGTCCCTTACTCTGGAAAAAAGTAAGGAAAGGCTTAAGTGCCGGCCGTGTTCAATCGGTTGCGGTAAAAATAATCTGTCAACGGGAAGAAGAGATTGAAAACTTTGAACCGGTAGAATACTGGTCTATTACAGCTGTCTTTAATGATGGCCAAGAAAATTTTGAAGCCGATCTATTTAAGATAGAGGGCGAAGACTTTGATCTAGGTAGTGAAAAAGAAGTAAATAAGGTATTAAAGGATTTAGAAAAAAATAAATATGTGATCGATAATATAAAAATTAAGAAAAGAAGAAGGAATCCCTATCCACCCTTTACAACCAGTACCTTACAGCAGAGGGCTTCTTCTGTACTTAATTTTTCTGCTAAAAAGACTATGTTTATCGCCCAACAGTTATATGAAGGTATAGAAATCGGTAGTGAAGGTACAGCCGGTCTCATAAGTTATATTAGGACTGATAGTACCAGATTATCCAATGAAGCAAAAGGGGAAGCCAAAAATTATATAATTGATAACTTTGGAGATAAATACTACCAGGGCAAATCCTATGGTAAGAGCGGCAGTAATACTCAGGACGCCCATGAGGCAATTAGACCAACATCTGCCTTTAGGTCGCCCGATAAAATCAAAAAGTATTTATCAAAAGACCAGTATGCACTATATAATTTAATCTGGAATCAATTTATCGGCAGTCAGATGAAACCGGCTGTCTATAAAACCTATGCCATTGATATCTTAAATGGAAAGTATAACTTCAGGTTTACAGGTTCTGAGTTAATCTTTCCCGGTTTTTTAAGACTATTTAACGGAGATAATAAAGATGATTATATACCTGAGGTGGAAGAGAAAGATGAAATAGAAGCATCCGAGATAGAACCTGAACAGCACTTTACAAATCCACCACCGCGCTATACAGAGGCTTCTTTAGTCAAAACAATGGAAGAAGAAGGTATTGGTAGGCCGAGTACTTATGCTCCTACCTTATCAAAAATTGTTTCACGAAATTATGTTGACAAAAAAGGTAAGTACTTTATACCGACTGACCTCGGTAAAACGGTGAATAAATTATTAAACGAATATTTTCCCGACGTTACTGAT
This sequence comes from Halanaerobiales bacterium, assembly GCA_035312025.1. GTDB lineage: Bacteria > Bacillota > Halanaerobiia > Halanaerobiales > M55B127 > M55B127. The sequence goes on from DATGCJ010000231.1 coordinate 3,273, forward strand.
ATAGAATTTACTGCCCAATTAGAAAAAAGATTAGATCAAATCGAAGAAGGTAAAGAAGAGTGGCAGCAGATCTTAAAGGACTTCTATTCCGATTTTAAAGAAAGATTGGATGAAGCAAGGGAAAATATGGAAAAAGTTAATATGGATATAGAGACTGATATTAAGTGTGAGAAATGTGGTAGACCGATGGTAATTAAACACGGTAGATACGGTAAATTTCTAGCTTGCTCTGGTTTTCCAGAATGTAAAAATACAAAGCCTTATCTTGACAAAATAGGTGTAGATTGTCCTAAATGTGAAGATGGGGAAATAGTTAAGAGAAAATCCAAAAAAGGTAAAACCTTTTACGGTTGTAGTAATTATCCCGACTGTGATTTCGTTTCCTGGGATAAACCAACCAACAAAAAATGCCCAAAATGTGGTAGTATGATGGTCGAGAAATACAGTAAAAAAAGTGGTAAATACTATAAATGTACTAATAAGGAATGTAAACATACAGTTAAAGAATAATTGAATATTTGACACAGTGAAATTGCTTGTGTTAAACTAAATCCATCAGAAGATTTAAAATTTTGCAAATATTATAGGAGGTACCATTAATGGAGAAAATAAAAGCAACGACAATAGTTGCTGTTAAATATAAGGATAAAGTAGCTTTAGCCGGAGACGGCCAGGTAACAATGGGAGATACAGTTATGAAAGCAACTGCCCGCAAGGTCAGAAGGTTATATAATGATGAAATACTGGCGGGCTTTGCCGGTACTTCTGCCGATGCATTTACCCTATTTGAAAAATTTGAAGGAAAATTAGAAGAATACCACGGTAACTTAGAACGTGCTGCAGTAGAGTTAGCCAAAGAATGGCGGACTGATAAAATGCTAAGAAGGTTAGAAGCATTGTTATTAGTTGCTGATAAAGAAAAACTATTATTAATCTCCGGGACCGGAGATGTAATAGAACCTGATGATGAAATATTGGCAATTGGTTCCGGTGGCGCTTATGCTAAGGCCGCTGCCAGAGCCTTAATTGACAGCAATCAGGATTTATCAGCCAAAGATATCGCCACCCGGGCTCTTAAAATTGCAGCCGATATTTGTATTTATACAAATGATAATATAATTACCGAAGATTTATAATATATATTAGGAGGATGTTTATGGAGTTAACACCGAGTCAAATAGTCGAAAAACTTAATCAATATATAGTAGGACAGAATGATGCAAAAAAATCTGTCGCTATTGCCTTACGAAATAGATATAGAAGGAAATTGGTAGATAAAGATTTACAGGAAGAAATTATACCAAAGAATATCCTGATGATCGGCCCAACCGGTGTAGGTAAGACAGAAATAGCCAGGCGTTTAGCCAATATAGCGGAAGCACCTTTCATCAAGGTAGAAGTTACTAAATTTACTGAAGTAGGTTATGTAGGCCGAGATGTAGAATCAATGGTTAGAGATTTAATAGAAAGTGCTATTAGAATGATCAAGGAAAAGAAGATGGAAGAGGTCGAAAAAGAAGCCCTAAGGGCAGCCCGGGAAAGAATAATTGAAAACATACTCCCGATGCCCAGCCAAAAGAAAAAAGGTCCCTTTCAGTTTCTATCAGATGAAGAAGAGAAAGAAGAAGAACAATCTGAAAGCTATCAGAGAATCCAGCGCCGTAGAGATAAATTAATGGAAAAATTAAAGGAAGGCGAGTTAGATGATAGAAAGATTGAAATATCAATTGAAAAGGATTCTCCCCAGATGATGGAGCTTTTTACCGGCCAGGGTGTAGAAGAAATGGGTATAAATTTCCAGGACATGTTTGGAGATATTTTTCCCAAACAAAAAAAGACCAGGAAAGTTAAAATAAAAGAAGCTATTGATATTTTAAAAGATGAAGAGGCAAAAAAATTAATAGATAATGAAGAAGTTAAATCAGAAGCCATCAACCTTGTTGAAGATGAAGGTATCATCTTTTTAGATGAAATCGATAAAGTTGCCGGTAAGGATCAGGCTTCTGGACCGGATGTTTCGAGAGAAGGAGTCCAAAGAGATATTCTTCCGATTGTAGAAGGATCTACGATTATGACTAAACACGGTTCTGTAAAAACAGATCATATTCTCTTTATCGCAGCAGGAGCTTTTCATATGTCTAAACCGTCAGATTTAATTCCCGAACTACAGGGTAGATTCCCTTTAAGGGTAGAGCTTAAAAGTCTTTCAGTTGATGACTTCGAACAGATTCTACTTCAACCGAGAAATGCCCTAACCAAACAGTATCGGGCCCTTTTGGAAACGGAAGGTATGAATATTACATTTACTGATGATGCTATCCGTGAAATTGCAGAATTTGCCTATGAAGTTAATGAACAGACCGAGAATATTGGTGCAAGAAGACTTCATACTATAATGGAAAAACTATTAGAGAAACTTTCATTTAATGCTCCGGATAATATAGAAAATAATGAAGTAACAATAGATGTTGATTATGTAAATGAACAACTTTCCGAAGTAGTGAAAGATAAAGACTTGAGCAAATATATCCTATAAATTATAAAATTAAATAAATGGAGGTATTTTAAATGACTGATTTATTAGAAAAAAGTAGGAAGATTAATCGCCTATTACAGAGATCAGGCGGCCAACCTGTTGATTTTGAAAAGATGGCCCCGGTTCTCTCCGAAGCGATTGAATGCAATGTTTACATTGCAAGTAAAAAAGGTAAAATATTAGGACATGCTTTTATGGAAGACTTCGAATGTGAGATAATGGATGAAATAGTTAGTGAAGACAATAGATTTCCTGAAGACTATAATGAGAGTCTTTTACAGGTAAATGGTACCAGGGCAAATGTAACCCAGGAAGACCAGGTTTGTGTATTCGATCCAGAACAAGATTGTATGTATTCCGATAAAAAAACTACTATCGTACCGGTTATTGGGGGAGGAGACCGTTTAGGTACATTGGTTCTTTCCCGTTATGGAGAAGAATTTAGTGATACTGATTTAGTATTAGCAGAATACGGTGCATCTGTGGTAGGAATGGAAATTCTCAGAAAAAGAAGTAATGAAATAGAAAAAGAAGCCCGTAAAAGAGCAGCAGTGCAAATTGCAATCGATACCCTATCATACTCAGAACTGGAAGCTATCGAGCATATTTTCGATGAACTCGATGGTGAAGAAGGTTTATTAGTAGCCAGTAAGGTTGCTGATCGGGTAGGAATTACAAGATCGGTAATAGTTAATGCCTTACGTAAGTTTGAGAGTGCTGGTGTAATCGAATCCCGTTCTCTCGGTATGAAGGGTACTTATATAAAAATCTTAAATGACTACCTACTTGAAGATTTAGAAAAGTTAAAAATGTAATTTTACCCAAATATGAATAAATTTAATATTTTCCAAAAATATTAATTGATTATACCACTTTTATGTGTTATACTAGCTAATGGTAATAAATAAACACATCGCGTGGACCCTGTCACTGGTGCTGTTTTAGAGACAGTAGTGGTATCGAGGTTTAATCCTCTTCGATATATTTGCAGGGGAAGAAGCGGATGGAAGTTTAAAACCAGAGAGGAGGTGCCAATATTGTCTGTAGTTAATATGAAACAATTACTGGAAGCTGGTGTCCATTTTGGTCACCAAACAAGAAGATGGAACCCTAAAATGAAGGATTACATCTTTACAGAAAGAAACGGTATCTATATCATCGATTTACAGAAAACTGTAAGATTGATGGATAGAGCTTATGAATTCGTTAAAGAAGAGGCTGCCAAGGGCAAAACAATCCTTTTTGTGGGAACTAAGCGACAAGCTCAAGAAACCATTAAAAAGGAAGCTGAACGCTGTGATATGCCTTATGTAAACCAACGTTGGTTAGGTGGTATGTTAACGAACTACCAAACCATAAGTAAGCGCATAGACCGTTTAAATGAACTTGAACAGATGGAAGAAGATGGTCTATTCGAGGTCTTACCGAACAAAGAGGTTATTGAGTTAGAGCGTGAAAGAGACAAATTGCGCAAAAACCTGGGTGGTATTCGTGATATGGGTGGATTACCCGATGTTGTTTATATCACTGACCCCAGAAAAGAGTCAATTGCTGTGTCTGAAGCCAGAAAACTTGATATCCCAATCGTTTCTATTTTAGATACTAATTGTGATCCTGATCTAATAGATTACGAAATTCCCGGTAATGATGACGCCATTAGAGCGGTAAAATTAATAAGTAATAAAATTGCTGATGCTGTATTAGCAGGCAAACAGGGAGAACAACTTAACGAAGAACAAGTTCAGGGTGAAGAATTAAATGATGATCTTGAAGTTGTAGAAGAACAATAGAACTTACTTAAGGCGTTGATTAAAGGGCTCCCTTTTTCAACGTCTTTTTTTATAAAACAAAGGAGTTGATAAAATGTCTAAATCGATGAAAGATATCAAGGAATTGCGAGAAAGAACCGGTGCTGGTGTACTGGACTGTAAAAAAGCATTAGACGAAACAGATGGCGATATTGAAGCTGCTATAGATTTCTTAAGAGAAAAAGGTATGTCTGAGGCCGCTAAAAAGTCGGGCCGTGTGGCAGCTGAAGGTATAGTTGACGTATTAATTAATGAAAAAAGAGATAAAGGTATAATTGTAGAGGTTAACAGCGAAACTGACTTTGTAGCAAAAAATGAAAGGTTTCAAGATCTCGTATCAAGTATCTCAGAACACATCATGTTAAGTAATGCTGAAAATTTAGAACAGTTAAATGCCGAAAAATGGTTTAAAGATGAAAGCAAAACTGTAGAGACTATCATCAAGGAAGCTATTGCAGGAATTGGTGAGAATATCAATCTTAGAAGATATGAAAAGATTGAAACTGATGGATTTCTCTATGGTTATATCCATTTAAATGGTAAAATTGGAGTTTTAGCTGAATTTGAAGGCGAAAAAACGGAAGAAGCTTTAAATACAGCTAAAAATATTAGTATGCATATTGCAGCTAGTAATCCAGAATTCTTAAGCAGAGAAGATGTAGATGAAGAGGTTGTAGAAAAAGAAAAGGCAATTATCAAAGAACAGCTTAAAAATGAAGGAAAACCCGACCATATACTAGATCAAATTGTAGAGGGTAAAATCAATAAATTTTATACACAAATCTGTCTATTAGAACAGGAATATATCCGTGATACAGACTTACAGGTTCAGGATGTTTTAGATGAATCTGATGTTGCTGTAAAACAGTTTGTCCGTTATGAACTGGGTGAAGGAATTGAAAAGAAACAAGAAGACTTTGCTGAAGAAGTTATGGCAGAAGTTAATAAAAATGAGTAATTGATGTTATTAAAAAGAGAGCACCCTGGGTGTTCTCTTTTTCAATGTAAAATACAAATAAAGGATTTTTATATGGAATCGAGAATATATTTCTTGGAGGTAGAGTAATGACTCGAACACCCAAATATTCCAGAGTTTTGCTAAAATTAAGCGGTGCTGCCTTGTCTGGTGATAGGGAATATGGGATTGATCCTTTAACTATTCAAAGTGTAGCCGGCAAAATTAATGAAATAGTCAGTGATACCGATGTAGAGATTGCTATCGTAGTTGGTGGCGGCAATATTTTTAGAGGTGTAGCCGGATCTGCGAAAGGAATGGACCGTGGTACAGCTGATTATATGGGTATGCTGGCGACCGTAATCAATGCTTTAGCCTTACAGGATGCCATTGAAAAGTACGGCCTGGAGACTAGAGTTCAATCTGCTATTGAGATGAGACAGATCGCTGAACCCTATATTAGAAGAAGGGCCATCCGTCATCTTGAAAAGGGCAGAGTGGTCATTTTTGCGGCCGGTACCGGTAATCCCTTTTTTACAACAGATACGACAGCTGCGCTTAGGGCAGCAGAAATTTCTGCTGAAGCAATTCTCATGGCCAAAAATGTTGATGGAGTCTATGATGACGATCCGCTCAAAAATGATAATGCAGTAAAATATAAAGAACTAACCTATATCGAAGTACTAAACAAATCATTGAAAGTAATGGATTCAACAGCTATTTCACTTTGTATGGATAACAACATACCTTTAATTGTTTTCGGTCTTGATGATTATGACAATATTGAAAAAGCAATTATTGGGGAAAATGTGGGAACTGTTGTAAAATAAATCTATTACATTAAGGGGGAAGTTAAATGATTGGTCAAATAACCAAAAAAGCTGAAAAAAAGATGGAGAAGTCTTTTCAAAACACCAAAGAGGATTTAAATACTGTTAGGACAGGGAGAGCAACACCTTCTCTAGTTGAGAATATTATTGTTGATTATTATGGTTCAAGTACACCTCTCCAACAGATGGCTAAAATAGTAGCTCCTGAACCCAGACAGTTAGTTATTGAACCCTGGGATAAGAATGTTATTGAAAACATTGAAAAAGCCATTATGAAAGAAAATCTTGGTTTAACTCCAAATAATGATGGTAATGTAATCAGAATCAATATTCCCAAACTGACAGAAGAAAGAAGAAAAGAACTGGTCAAAATATTACATGAAAAGGCTGAAAAAGGTAAAGTTAATATTAGAAATATTAGACATAATATAAAAGAAGAGCTGGAAGATTTAGAAGATGAAGGTGAAATTTCAGAAGATAACTATTACCGGGCTCTGGATAATCTACAAGAACTTACTGATGATTACACAAAAAAAATTGAAGATTATGTAGATAAAAAAGAAGAAATAATCATGGAAGTATAATGATTAAACAAGATAAATTTCTCTTAGAAACACCAGCAGAATATATCAATAGCCTTCCATCAGATAAGAACTATGAGTTGAAAGAATATCAGCCGCCACATGATAAAGTTGGCAGAGGGAATAAGATTATTTTAAAAATTATTAGAA
>DATGCJ010000232.1:0-12653 GCA_035312025.1 Halanaerobiales bacterium
GCCTCTTTTTCTTTATAACCGGTCTCAGGGTTATTATATATTTGTTGGACTATATCAATAATTTCATTTTTATTTTCTTCTATTTTCTTGCAAACCTTATTTTTCAACTTATCCCGTCTCATATTTATACCTCTTCCCAAAAGAAAAAGAAGGGATCTTTCCCTTCTCTATTGTTTTTTTATTCTTCTTAAATTAAAAAATGCTGTTAATTTATTATATCAACTCAAAGTAATATTTTCATATATAATCAAAATAAATTTGCTGAAATCTTATTATAAATTTAGATTAATAATAGAAAAATACTATTTGAATAACGTACTAAGTAGATATAACCCTACAACTCCAATTCCTATCGTGATAGCATATGTTGACTTTTCTTTTTCCATAAACATCCTGGTATCCCACCAGGTCTTAGGAAGTTTAATTATTTCATTGGCTTTCCATTTTTCTTTACGGCCAATTGCAAAAACATATTTGCCTTTTTCCTTATTTTCATCGAAAACTGCTAGATAATAGGTGCCGTCAGTCGGGGCTTTTTTAGTTAAGGTTTGTTTCACATAATAGCTGGTTTGGGTAAAAGGCTCAAAAAATATTTCGAGTGTTTCTGCTCTATACCTTTTTACGATAACTCCTTCCTCTTCATCAATATCAAGTGTAACATTTTCCACTTCATATTCTTTTGGTAAACCCGGCCCTATTAAGGCAAAGGTGGGATGAAAATCTTTTAACCTTTCTATATCGGGTATTAATAAATTAGCATAAATCTCTTCATCGGCTTTCGCCTCAAATTTATAATAGTCTACTTCATTAATTTTTTTTAGTTCCGTATAGGCTGCCCATGATATTTGGTGGTCCTCTATTAATATGGGGGATTGTTTTGTGGCCGGAAAATCTACATTAACCGGTTTATGGGCTGCTGTAATTAAGGTAAAACTGAAAATAAATACTATTGTTATACCTATTATTAATAATGTATACTTCATTATTTTCACCTCCAAACAAAAAAAGCACAGGATAAAATCCCTGTGCTGAATAGTTTAATGACTTTGCTTTTATATATCTTATATTTTTAAAATCATATCCTTATTTTATAATATTCAATTCTTGACCAACCTTTTTAAATTTATCTAAAGCGAAATCAAGGTCGTCTCGGCTGTGGGTAGCTGAAATCATGACTCTAATTCTGGCTTTGCCCTTGGGCACTGTCGGGAAACCAATCGACTGGGCAAAAACGCTTTCTTCGAATAACTTTTTAGAAAATTCAGATGCCAGTTTAGCTTTACCCAACATGACAGGTGTGATAGGAGTCTGGCTATTACCCACATCAAAGCCAATCTCCTGCATCTTCTCTTTAAAGTAATCTCCGTTATCCCACAACTTTTTAACTAGAGAGTCGTCTTCTTCCAAGATTTCAATCGACTTTAAAGTAGCTGCTACATCAGGTGGTGTTACAGCTGAACTGAATAAAAATGGCCTTGCCTTTTGTTTTAGATACTCGACCATCTTAGCACTTCCGGCTGCACAACCTCCTACAGTACCGATTGCCTTAGAGAAAGTACCAACTTCAATATCAACTTCGTTGTGTAAGTTGAAGTGATCTACAATTCCGCGGCCGTGAGTACCTAAGACTCCTTCGCCGTGGGCATCATCAACCATGGTGATAGCATTATATTTTTCAGCTAACTTTACTATTTCCGGTAATTTTGCAACATCACCATCCATACTGAATACACCATCTGTTACAATTAAGCCTTTACCTTCTCTTTCTTCCTGTAAAATTGACTCGAGAGATTCCATGTCTCCATGCTTATATACCTTTATTTTAGCGCCTGATAATCTACAGGCATCAATAATACTGGCATGATTTAGTTCATCACTATAGATCACATCACCTTTACCAACAATAGCCGGAATAACTGCTAAATTTGAGTTATAGCCGGATTGAAAGGTTAAGGCTGCTTCAACTTTCTTGAATTCAGCTAGTTTTTCTTCTAATTTGTTGTGTAATTCCATTGTTCCGGCAATTGTTCTAACAGCACCCGGTCCGACCCCATAATTCATCAATGCTTTTTTAGCGGCCTGCACGGTCTCGGGATGGTTGGCTAAACCCAGATAGTTATTAGAACTAAAATTTAATACTTCTTTGCCTTCCATTTCAACCCAGGCACCCTGAGGGCCTTCCAGGGTTCTTATCGTGTTATAGAGACCTTCTTCTTTTAATTGTTCAAGTTCTTTATCCATAAAGTCTTGAAAATCTTTATTCATCTGTTAAAACCCCCTAAGGTTTTAAAATTATCTTGCCGCAGTTCCCTTCATCCATCAATTTCATTCCCTTTTCAAAGTCTTCTAAAGGAAATTTATGTGTAATAACAGGTGAAAGATCTATCCTTTCCCCTTTTAGTAAGTTGCTGGCTATATGCCAGGTACTAAACATCTTTCTACCTGTAACACCCACAACTTTTATGTTCTTAAATATAATATCATTGGTTAAATCTAGGCTTACTTTATCATCCGGTAAACCGAGTAATGAAACGATTCCACCACCGGTTACTGCTTTAATACCATCTCTGATTGCATCCGGGTGGCCGGACATCTCGGCTGTAAAGTCTACTCCTTTTTTACCAAAAATATCATCAACTGCCTCTAAAAGATCGGTCTCGATGGGATTTATTACATGATCAGCTCCCATTTCAAAAGAAAGATCTCTACGATATTCATTGGGCTCACTTACTAAAATATTAGCTGCCCCAAAGGTTTTTGCAACTGCAATTGAAATAAGTCCTACTGGTCCTGCCCCTGTAATAAGGACATCTTTCCCAGCTACATTACCGGGCAAGATCGTATCAATAGCATTACCAAGTGGTTCCTGTATCGAAGCAAAATCTTTCGGAATACTGGGATCATTTTTCCAGACATCCACTTCTTCTAAAACAGCATATTCCGCAAATACTCCATCCTGATGGACTCCAAAGATCTTCATGTTTTGACAAATATGTTGTTGTCCGGTCTGACATTGATAACAGTGTCCACAGGGAATATGGGTTTCGCTTGAAACAAAATCTCCCTTTTTAACTTTCTCTACTCTGGAACCTACTTCTACTACTTCCCCGGCTACTTCATGGCCCATAATTTGGGGTGGGTTGATATTTTCTTGGGCCCATTTGTTCCAAATATATATATGATGATCTGTACCACATATAGAGGTACTCTCTACTTTTATTAAAACCTGCTCTTCTCCTACTTCTGGTATGTCTACTTCCTTATATACCGCTCCATACTCAGGTTTTTCTTTTACAACGGCATGCATTTTACCTTTCATTATTTACCCCCTTAGATAGAATTAGAGACTTACCATCACCTCCAAAATTTTATACATCCATTTATATAACTTCATTATTGACTTTAAATATCCTTCCTAAATTATAAATATTGCAATATTTTTAGATTGCAATATTATATTTTTGTTGTTATAATTGTGAAGGTTTAGAAATTTTCAGGGAGTGAACTAATATGGATAATACTTTTAAGACCAAGTACTTAATTCTAACAGGTCTCTTTGCAGCTCTAACCGCAATCGGGGCTTACATTTATATACCCTTACCCATAAGTCCGGTGCCCATCACGCTGCAAATGTTCTTTACATTTATGGCGGGTGGACTCTTAGGAAAAAAATATGGCTTCTTTTCTCAATTGATCTATATATTGATCGGAGCAATTGGACTACCAGTCTTTGCCGGTGGTACCGGCGGTTTTGGTATTTTATTCGGTCCAACCGGAGGGTATGTATTAGGATTTTTAGCTGCGGGATATATTGCTGGCTTTAGCAAAGATACTTTTATCTCAAAGCTTTTATATATGCTTTTAGCTTTAATTGTAATTTACTTGTTGGGTACAACCCGCTTGATGATGGTTATACAAGTTGACTTTATAAAAGCCTTAACGATAGGGGTTACACCATTTATAATAGGCGACCTTATGAAAGTAGCATTGGCCGCCTATCTATCGGTGAAACTATCTAATTATATTCGATATTAATATTACTGGCAGGGGTAGATATCTTTATTTTAATTCGATTATCTGCCTCTCCATAATTCTTAGATTGATATACATCTTCATAAAGCTGGATTAAACCGCTTTCTTCAAAATTGTTGTTATTTATGACGGTAGAAGTTTCTACCCGGAGAGCGGTCTGGGCAGGAACGATCAATTTAATATTACCTGCTCCAGCTGAGATCTCTGTTTCATTATCATAATCAGGATATCTGATTCTTAACTGTCCTAAACCGGTATCAATATCTAAATTAGCAACTTTTAACTCTTCTAAATCCATCCAGAGATCGCCGGCTCCAGATTTAACCTGCATATCAATCGGTATTCTATCAGTTAAACTGACATTCCAGGTTTCAGATCCATCAGTACCTATATTAACCTTTTTAGCCTGTTCAATTTCAAGTTCAGCTCTACTGTCAGCTCTATTATAATAAATTTTTGGGCTTTCTCCCCTGTAATCTAAATTTATGTCATAGAGAAAATCATCATTACTGACCTTCCCTACATTTAAACGGTTTGCTCCATATCTAAATTCAACATCTAATTTTTCAATACTGCTATCAAACTCTCTATCTTCCTGATAGGAACCCGAATATTCTCGATCTCCGAAGTTGAAATAAAGGCGGGGAGAGTCAAGTCTCCTTAACATAGAATCAGGTATTACAATTGCGCCAATGAAAATCACAAAGATTAAGATTGGAACAATCCACCAGAGAGCTGTCTTTTTTAAAATTATGTTTAAGCCTATTAATATTAAGATAACAGGCCAGAATTTAAAGAGAAAGTACCAGACCTGAAAGGTGGCAATCCCCATTGTATTTAAGAGAAAGAGGAGTCCAATTCCAATTAAAATCAGTCCTATGATATAGGCAGATCTATTTTTATTCTGACTGCTCATTTTCCTCTGACCTCCCTATAAATCAGCACGACACCCAGGACAATAAGTATTACAGGCCAGAACCTTCTCCAGTAAAAACCGGGAATCCAGTTATCAATAATAAAGAAAATACCAAGTGCCACTAAAATTAGTCCGAGGATTCTTTTTCGCTGTTCTTTACTTTTTTTTTCCTCTTCTGGCTCCTGGGCAGATGCCTTATATTCACCTTCTTCATCTTCTTTATCAATTTCTACATCATATACTTCTTCCTCGCTTTTTTGAGTGCCTTCTGGTCTCTCGGGAATAATAATCCAGGCGATGATATAAGCTATAATACCTGCCCCTTCGATAAGTGCAAAAAGTACAAAAGCAAGTCTAACTAAAGTTGAATCAATGCCGAAATACTCTGCAATACCTCCACAAACACCACCAATAATTTGATCTTTTTTTGAACGATATAATTTCTTGTCCATCTTTATCCTCCTCATATAATATAATTAATCTAATATATAATAAATTAATAAAAAATTACTAACCGGGATGAATATGAACAATAACCTCTTTTACTTGTTCACATTCTTTTAATAAAGTATTTCTTACTTCTACTGAAATATCATGTCCCTGTTTAACGGTTAAATTACCATCAACAACAATCCTTAAATCCACATACAGATCAACCCCACTATAATGGGCTCTTAATTCTTTTATCTCTTTAACACCTTCTATATCATTGACAGTCTTTCTTATATCTTCGCTATCCTCTTTGGGCGGGGCTTTGACCATCAGAGTATTAACAGCATCTACAATAATATTCCAGCCCACTCTAATAATTAAAATCGCTACTATTATTCCCGCAATTGGGTCTAAGATCGGATAACCCATATTAGCTCCCAGAATACCAACAGCGGCAGCTATAGAAGATATTGCATCACTTCTATGGTGCCAGGCATCTGCTATCAGGGCCTGATTATTAGTTTCTTCTCCCACTTTATGGGTGTATCGAAACATTAGTTCTTTGACTATTATAGAAACTACCGCGGCCCAAAAACCGTAAATACCTGGTACTCCAAAGTTTTGGTTTAATATTTGTCTTAATATATTATATCCTAAAGCCAGACCGGTTAATAGTAAAAGAATGCCTAGTATCTTAGCTGCAATCGATTCTGCCTGGCCGTGACCGTATTGATGCTCTTCATCCGGTGGTTTGCTGGAGACATAAATCGCTATTAAAACAGCCAGTGTTGAAGCCACATCGGAAACCGAATGAAATCCATCCGCAATTAATGCAGAACTGGCCACTAGAGTACCTATAATTATTTTTAATAAAGCTAAAAATATATTCCCAGAAATCGTGATATATGAGATCTTTTTTCCCTGACTATATCTGTCCATAATAATCAACTCCAAATATTAAAAGGAATTAGCTATTTAATCTTGAATAATTATTTTAAGCAATAAATCTATCAAATGAAATAGGTGATTAACTTGTCAATAACTACAATTGTACTTTTATGTATGGTCGGCTTTGCAGCAGCTTTTTTAGATTCTATAGCCGGAGGAGGCGGCATTTTAACCGTTCCAGCCCTTATGGCGGCCGGACTTCCACCTCATCTTACTTTAGGTACTAATAAATTTTCTTCTACCAACGCCTCTTTTACAAGTACTTTAACTTTTTTAAATTCTAAGAAAATCCACATACCTCTGATCAAATATATTCTCCCCTTCAGCTTTTTAGGGGCTGTTTTGGGAGTCAGAACCGTATTACAAATTAATGAAGAATTCTTAAGAATTATTATCCTGGTACTTTTAATTTTTGTAGCCCTAAATACTTTATTTAATAAAAATGTCGGTACCGAAAATAATTTTCAGGGGGTCAATAAAAAGACTATAGTAATCGGTTGTATTGTCGGATTTACGATCGGTTTTTACGACGGTTTTTTCGGACCCGGGACCGGATCAATTTTACTTTATGCTTTTATCCGATTTTTTAAATTTGATTTCACAATTGGAACCGCCAATGCCAGGATATTAAACTTCACCAGTAATATTACGTCTCTAGTCCTATTTGCTTACTACGGAAGAATAGTCTATGCCGTAGGTATCCCGATGGCCCTTTCTATGATCCTAGGTGCCTTTTTGGGTACTAGAATGGCTATTAAACACGGCGGTAAGATTATTAAACCTATCTTTGTTACCATGTCTTTAGCAATAGTAGTCAAGTTATTTTTAGATACCATTTAATTAATCAAAGTAGATATCCTCATCAGCTTCATTAAATTGAGTTTTATATAGCCTATTATATACTCCACCTTCTTTATTGATAAGGTCTTGGTGAGTACCCTTTTCGACAATTCCATCTTCAGTCAGCACGATTATTTTATCAGCATTTTTAACTGTAGAAAGCCGATGTGCAATAACTAAGGTAGTACGGTCCTTTGATAATCTGTCTAAAGAAGCCTGGATTATTTTTTCACTTTCATTATCAAGTGAGGAAGTGGCTTCATCTAAAATTAAAATCGGGGGATTCTTTAAGAACGATCTTGCTATCGAAATTCTCTGTTTTTGCCCTCCCGATAATTTAACACCGCGTTCACCAATTTTGGTTTCATAACCATTACTTAAGTTGGTTATGAATTGATGGGCATTTGCTTTTACAGCCGCTTCTTTTATTTGTTCTTCGCTGGCATTAAAATTTCCATAGGAGATATTTTCTTTTATATTTCCATTAAAAAGGAAAACTTCCTGCTGGACAATACCAATATTTTCACGTAATGATTCTAGTTTTATATCCTGAATACTGGTCCCATCTATCGTAATTTCGCCACTATCTATTTCATAGAAGCGGGGCAGCAAATTACATAAAGTAGTTTTACCTGCACCCGAAGGACCGACAAAAGCAACCGTTTCACCCGGACTTATGTCCAGGTTAATATTTTTTAATACCTTTGAGTGGTTGTCATAACCAAAGGTCACATCATCGTATTTTAATTTGCCCTCGATATCCTCTAACTTAACAGCATCAGATCCATCTTCGATTTCTGGTTTTATGGCCAAAAGTTCTAAAAATCTATTAAAACCGGCCATACCTTTTTGGAACTGCTGGTTGAAGTTAACCAGTCTTCTAATCGGGTTCATAAACATATTTACATAAAATAAGAAAGCAACAAGTTCACCTGTCGTTAAAGTATCAGTGAAAAGGAAGTAGGCACCCGCTCCGAGAGTAAAAAATCTAATTAAATTAATGAAAAAGTTCATCCCGGAATGAAACTGGGCCATATTCCGCATAGCTACTTCGCGGGACTGTCTATACTCTTGATTTCCATCATCAAATTTATCTTCTTCTAATTTCTCATTAGTAAAGGACTTTACTACTCTGATACCGCTGAGACTGTCCTCAACAAGGGAGTTGACTTCCGCAACTTTTTCTCTGATATCTTTAAAGGACCGATACATCTTTTTACCTAATATTAAAGAAAAGTAAAACATAATCGGTAGTAAGGCAAAGGTGAATAAAGCCAACTGCCATTTCATAAATAATAAAATGGTAAAAGATCCTAAAATCATAACGGTAGATATAAATAAGTCTTCCGGTCCATGGTGGGCCAATTCTGAAACATTATTTAAATCGTTTACGATTCTAGACATCAAGTAACCGACTTTTGTATTGTCATAAAATTTAAAAGAAAGTTTTTGAAGATGGCTAAACAGTTCTTTTCTCATATCTGTTTCCATCCTAATACCAACAACATGTCCCCAATAATGCACAATATACTGGAAAATTAGTCTTAAAACATATAAAATAAGTAATATAAACAACATTCTTATAATCATAGAAGCATTTTTATTAGGAAAATAATTATCAAGAAGTCTCTGGACAATTACTGGATATAATAAATCAATACTGGACATTAAAAAGGCACAAACAATATCTAATAAAAACAGTTTCCAATGGTTTATGTAGTACTTTGAAAATTTCCTGATCATTTTATAGCATTACCTCCTATTACTTCTAATATTCTATCATATTTTTAAAACAACTGCAAAGTATTTTATTGAATATTATTTATTTTAATATAAACTTTATTAATTTTTAATAAATTTTTAATAAATTTATTTCATTAAAACTTTTAATTATTAAAGAAAGGGGTTGAAAATTAATGGAACTTTATCCTTTAAAATTTTTTCCAATTTATAAAAATAAAATCTGGGGAGGTAATCGCTTAAAATCTAAATTAAATAGAGATATCAAAGAAGAAAACGTAGGTGAAAGCTGGGAAATATCTACTAATAAGGATAGTATTAGTATAGTAAAAAATGGAAAGCATGAAAACAAAAAGTTGACAGAATTGATTCAGGAATTTCCCAAAGAACTTCTGGGAGAAAATTATAGTTCTAATGATAAATTCCCTCTCCTCTTGAAAATAATTGACGCTTCCAAAAAACTATCGGTTCAGGTCCATCCTGATGATAAGATGGCCCAGGAATTAGCAAACGGTAATGGGAAAACCGAAATGTGGTATGTACTGGATGCCAACAAAGAAGCAAAACTATATATTGGCCTAAAAGATATTAAAGGTAAAAATCACTTAAGAGAAGTAATAGAAAAAGGTCAGTTACAAAATTATTTAAACACAATCAATGTACAAAGGGGAGATTTCTTCTATATTCCAGCTGGTACTGTCCATGCTATTGGGGGAGGCTTAATGTTAGTAGAAATCCAGCAGAATTCAAATACCACCTTCCGCTTATATGACTGGAATAGGGTCGATGAAAATGGCGAATCTCGCGAACTACATCTTGAAGACGGGATTAAAGCAACCAATTTAAAGGCCGATGTGGAAAGATATGAATCTATCTATAAAAAAGAGACTCCCGGCTATAAAAGAAAAGTATTAACAATTTCAAATTACTTTGTTTCTGAAAAGGTAACCGTCAAAAACTCCTTCCAATTAGATCATGATAATTTTGCTTTAATAACCTGTATAGAAAATAATGGGTTAATAAAATATGGCAAGAATAAGGTTGAACCTTTAAAAGAAGGAGAATCGGTTATGATTCCGGCCGGTTTAGAAGATGTCGAAATAGAAGGAAAAATGGAATTTCTCTATATGTATATTCCTAAAGATGTAAACTATTGTATACAAAGGTTAAAAAGTAAAGGCTTCACTTCCTTTAATCTTTAATCTTATCCAATAACTAAAAAGAAAAAATATAATACCTATGTTTAAATACAATAATTGATTATAAAAAGGGTTAATTTCCTTTTTATAATCAATTTCTTTTTTTATGTTCTTATTCCTGATTTCTACTAAACTTTAATCTCAATATAATAGCAACTAAGTTGATTAATAATACCAAACTTAGTAAGACCACCGCAGACCCGTAGGCAATTGGAACCTGTTTTGAAGGAAAAGTTCCAGCTGTGACAAGGGCATATATATTATAAGGTAGGGCCATAACTTCATCAAAAACAGAATCCGGTAATCTCATTTGGAAGTAGGTAGCAGCTGTAAATATAATGGGAGCTGTCTCACCAGCTACCCTCCCGATTCCTAAGATAACACCTGTCAAAATACCCGGCATAGCGGAAGGCAGAACAACATTTTTGATAGTCTGCCAGTTGGTAGCGCCCATTGCAAAAGAAGCATGCCGATATTCATCGGGAACCGCCATTAATGCTTCTTCCGAAGCCCTAATAATAGTTGGCAAAATGACTATTGCTAAAGTTAATGAACCCGATAATATTGAAACTCCAAATCCTAAAAATTTAACAAATATACCGAGGCCGAAAAGTCCAAATACTACTGAGGGTACTCCTGCCAAGTTATTTACACCGATGCGAATAGCAGTAATAATCTTACCCTTATCAGCGTATTCTGTCATATAGATGGCTGCAAATACCCCAAGCGGGGTTGCAAATAATATAGCTCCAATTACTAAATAAAAGGTTCCTACAATAGCGGGGAATATACCGCCTTCCGTCATCCCATTACGAGGCATGGCAGTTAGAAATTCCCAGTCAATTACTCCTATGCCTCTCATAAAAACAAAGTAGATGATGATCCCTAAGATAAATAATACTAAAAGAAGGGTGATTCCTAATATTGAAAAGACAATCTTTTGTCTGGAATGTCTCTTTTCAAGATTAATATCAGTGTCTCTCATTGCCCACTCACCTTCTTTTTAAACCTTCTACTGGCCAGATCTGCCACAATATTAAATGTTAAAGTTATAATAAATAATATAATAGCTATTCCAAATAAGGCCTGATAGTGTTCACTTCCCACCGGGGCCTCACCCATTTCAGCTGCAATAGTTGCCGTCATTGGTCGTACCGGTTTTAGAAAACTAGAAGGCATTGCGGCTGCACCACCAGCAACCATGAGTACAGTCATTGTTTCACCAATAGCCCTTCCCATACCTAAAATTACCGCAGTTACTATTCCAGAACTGGCTGTGGGTAAGATTACTTTACTGATTGTCTCCCAGCGCGTTCCACCTAAAGCCAACGAAGCATCTCTATACCTTTTTGGTATGGAAGTAATTGCATCTTCCGACAGGCTTACAATAGTAGGTAAAGCCATAATGCCGAGCATAATGGAAGCATTTAAAGCTGTTAATCCGGTTGGAAGACCAAATACATCTTTTAAAAACGGACCCAATATTTTCATTCCAAATAAACCATATATTACAGACGGAATACCAGCTAATAATTCAATGGCTGGTTTCACAAATTTTTTTAAGTTTTTAGGTAAAACATATGATATATAGACGGAAGAAGCCAGTCCAATCGGTACAGCTAAAACCATCGAACCAAATGTAACCCATAAAGAAGCTGAGAGTAATGGCAAAATACCATAAGCTGGTGGATCATAAGTTGGATACCAATCTTCTCCAAATATAAAATCAAATACCCCTACTTCTTGAAAAATGGGTAAACCTTCCCTAAATAAAACGAATACAATACCTGTTAAAAATATGATGGAAGATAAAGCAAAAAATAATAGTATGTACTTTATTATTTTTTCCTTTTTTCTCCAATCCATATAAACACCCCCACATAAAATAATACAATATTTAAATATGTAAATTAAGGGAGGATATAATATCCCCCCTTGTTTAATCAGAGTTGAATTATATTATCTATTAGAATAAGGGAACAAATCCTTGTTCCTCTACTACTTTTTGACCTTCTTGACTGAGTACAAAGTTAATGAATCTAAGTGTTAATCCTTCTGGCCAACCATCAGTAAACATAAAGAGCGGTCTTGCTATCGGGAATTCTCCACTTGCCACAGTACTATTACTGGGAGCAACTCCATTTACTTTTACTGCTTTAAGTGTATCATCTAAGTAACCTAATCCAACATACCCGATGGCTCCTTCAGTATCAGATACAACACTAGAAATAGCACCATTAGAGGCCTGTAGTAAAGCATTAGGAGTAAGTCTTTCGCCTTGTAATGCAATTTCTCCAAAAACTTCAAATGTACCTGAACTGGAGTCTCTTGAAATTACAACTATTTCCTCATCATTACCGCCTAATTCGCTCCAGTTGGTAATCTCACCAGTATATATTTGTTTTATTTCATCTAAGGTTAAAGATTCTACCGGGTTAGCAGGATTTATAACTACTGCAATTCCATCCATTGCTACACGGTGTGGTACAGGATAATAACCATTATTTACAGCATTTTCTACTTCACTTTGTTTAATAAATCTTGAT
>DATGCJ010000233.1:0-6757 GCA_035312025.1 Halanaerobiales bacterium
TATATCCTATGTGGTAAAGAGGATAGAGACTGTCTGGAATACTGTGATATTTTTGTAGATAAATTAAGTAAGTTTGATGTTGGATATAAATATAATTAATAGAAGGATTGGAACATGATTACCCACAGGACTTTACAAAGAGATTGAAACAAGCTTTAGAATATATAGAGGGGTAGTTGAATTGGAATATAATTTTAAAAAGATGAAGGAAGAATATGCAAATGATATAGCCTATGATTGGAAGTATACAAGAAAATATTCTTTTTATGATATGAAAGATGATCAGGAAGATTTAGAAGAATTTTTAGACCCTGATAATTGGGAAAATAAATTTGCTGTCTTAAATAAAAACGATGAATTAATAGATTTTTATTCCTACTATTTCAAAGATGAAATAATGTGGATTGGATTTGGTTTAAGGCCTGATCTAACTGGTAAAGGTCTAGGTGAAAGTTTTGTTAAAGCCGGGATTAAACATGGAATAGATAAGTTTTCATATTCAAAAGATCATATCAAGTTAGCTGTAGCTAAATTTAATGAGAGAGCGATTAGGTTATACCAAAACATAGGATTCCAAGCCATTGATGAGTATGACCAAAAAACAAATGGTGGAACCTATAGATTTATCAAGATGAAAAAATTATTAAATTTTTATTAATCCTCAAAAAAGCATAGAGGATTTTTGTAAAATATAGGGTATTAAAATACTATGGGGTGTTAAAGATGGCTCCTTTAATAGATACATTTCCCGAATATAATATAGGGGAAATAATACTTAGAAAATTAAATAAAGAAGATATAGATGATATGTTAAAATATTTAAATGATAAAGAGGTTAATAAATACCTGCCTGATGATGCCAAAATGGATAATAGAGCTGAAGTCAAGGAAATGTTAGAAGCGGTTAATCAGGGATTTGCAGAAAGTAATAAAATCAGGTGGGGTATAATCGATAAAAACAGTTCAAGGGTAGTTGGAGATTGCGGTTATTATAAAATAGATTTAAAAAATAAAAGCGGGGAAATAAGTTATCGATTAGCCAGGCCTTACTGGGGTAAGGGTATAATGTCTCAGGTATTGAATAAGATGCTTTACTTTGGTTTTGAAGAGATTCATTTAAATAGAATAGAAGCTTCTGTTATCCCAGGTAATAAAGGCTCTATTTACCTATTAGAAAAAAATGGTTTTATAGAAGAAGGTGTGCTAAGAGACGCTTTAGTGAAAGATGATAATTATCACGATTTAATTGTATATTCAATCTTAAAAAGGGATTATTTTGAATGATTTAAATTATCTATAATAGACAATTTAAATTTATATGTTTAAATAGATAACCCTCTCAGCAGGGTTTTTGTTTTTTAAAAAGAAGAAATTCTTATTAATAATAAGTAGAGGAGATGGATTTTTTGATAGAAGGAAAAAGAGTAATAATAAGGCAGTTAGAATTGGGAGATGAAGAACTGCTGTACAAGTGGAGGAATAATCAAGAAGGGAATCTTTACTGCGGATTTAAATATGGTTTTCTCTTAAGTGAAGAAGCCTTTCGTTTAAAGGTAAAAAAGCAAGTAGGAAACACAGATATTTTCCCAAATGAAAAGACCTTTATTATCTTAAAGAAAGAAGATTTAAAGCCTATTGGTGATATTTCCTATCGTAACTGGGATAAAAGAAATCGGAGTGCAGAATTTGGAATAGAGATCGGTGAAATAAATGAAAGAGGTAAAGGCTTCGGCTTTGATGCCTTATCCCACTTTTTACAATTTATGTTTAACCATTTGAACCTAAACAGAATTGAACTTACAACCTTAGCCGATAATGAGAAGTCAATTAAATTATATAAAAAGTTGGGTTTTAAAGAGATTGGTCTGATGCGAGAAAGCAGTTTTGACAGTAGAACCGGTCAATATTCTGATGTATTATATATGGACTTGTTGAAAAAAGAATGGAGCTTAATAGATGCTGAAACAGATACAAGAAGAGTTTGATAAGATAAAAGGTAAGCTCAATTCAAAAAAGAGAAATAAAGTGCAGCGTAAATTATATAGAAGATTACCTGATAAAAAGGAAGAACTGATTGAGCTTTTTGATAAATTAGTCAACAAAGGTGATTGGCACGTCTTCTGGCTGGTAACAATTTGGATAAAAAGAAAGAAATTATATAATAAACCATACATGCCATATTATGAAGTTTGGCTGTATAATAATATAAAAAGCTGGGGCAGTTGTGATGTTTTCTGTTATCGGGTATTAAATCCCATGTTAGAAAGACATCCTGAATTTTATAAGAAAATCTTAAAATGGACAGAATCAGAGTTAACCTATGTTAGAAGGGCGGCCCCGGTTTCTCTTTTAGAATCTACAAGAAGTTTTAAAGTTAATTATCCTTTTGATAAAGTACTGAAAGTTGTCAATAGGTTAAAAGATGATCAAGAATACCACGTACAAAAGGGTGTAGGCTGGCTTTTAAAGTATACTTATTTAAGTTATCCGGACCAAACATATGATTACCTTAAGAAAAATGTAGATGATCTTGCCCGGGTAATATTTAGATATGCCCTTGAAAAAGCCCCTGAAAAGGAAAAAACTGAACTCATGAAGTTATAGAGATTGAGGTGAGGGTAATGAGGGTTGAGCATAAGGGTCAAACTTATGAAGTTGAGTTCAAAAAGATAGTAAATAAAAAATACAACAAGCAAGTAAAAAAATTGTTTAGAGAATATGCAGAGGAACTTGAAATTGACCTTGACTTTCAAGATTTTGAAGATGAATTGAATAATTTACCGGGAAAATATAGTCCACCCGATGGGTTATTAACACTTGCTTTCCTTGCAAACCAATCAGTCGGCTGTATTGCCCTGCGTAAAATATCGGAAGAGATCTGCGAGATGAAAAGACTATATGTAAAAAGAGAGTATAGAGGTTTTGGGATTGGCCGTGAGCTTGTCAATATCTTAATAAAAGAAGCCAAACACCTTGATTATAAGTTCATGAGGTTAGATACTATACCTTCTCTTGTAAAAGCTCAAAAACTTTACGAATCATTTGGGTTTTATGATATTGAACCCTATGTGTATAATCCTACTGAAGGAGCCAGGTTTATGGAATTAGATCTAAATTCAATAGAGTTAGATAATATCTAATATAGCTTTTTTTATTTATTTTTTTGAAAATAAAAAATTAGAAACAGTGAGGGAGTAAAGATGTTTAAATTTAAGGTTGATGATGATTTATACTTAAAATTATTCAATAAAAATGAAGCAGAACAATTGTTTAAGCTCATCGATTCAAACCGGGAACATTTAAAAAAGTGGCTGCCCTGGGTTGAAGATGTTAAAGAGCCCTCTGATTCTGAGGATTTTATTAAAAACTCCCGCCAGCAGTTTGCAGATAATAACGGCTTTCAGGCCGGTATCTGGTACAAGAATAAGCTCGTAGGAGTTATCGGTTACCATAGTATAGATTGGTCTAACAAAAAGACCTCAATTGGATACTGGCTGGGTAAAGAATATCAAGGAACCGGTATCATAACAAGATGCTGTGAGGCTTTGGTAGATAATGCTTTTGAAAATTATGATTTAAATAAAGTTGAAATCAGCTGTGCTGAGGGCAATGTGAGGAGCAGGTCTATACCGGAGAGGTTAGGATTTATCCAGGAAGGTACAATTAGAGAGGCAGAATGGCTCTATGATCATTTTGTAACTCATATTCAATATGGTATGTTAGCAGCCGAATGGAAAGAAAGAAAATAATTTTATAGAGAGGATGTTTAAAGTGAAAAAGCTTGATAAGAAGTATCTATCTATGATTGATAAATACTTAAAAGATCACTGTCGGCTTTTAGAGAAAAAATTATTTGAATATTATTTTAAAGATGCTAAGCCAAAGGAAGTTGTGAATGCCTTAAAATTATATCAAAATCAGGATGGAGGTTTTGGTCAAGGACTCGAATCCGACTTTCGAATGCCGGATTCTTCACCAATGGCAACTTCAATCGGGGTAAGAATATTAAAGGACTTTGATAGTTCTAAAAAATCGAAGATGATGTTAAGGAGAGCGGTCAAATTCTTTGAATCCAGCTTTGACGAAAATAGGCACGGCTGGTACGCCTTAACTGAAGTTGTTAATGATTATCCCCATACTCCCTGGTGGCATTTTGACGAGGAAAAGGGAATGACCGTCATTGACGAAAACTGGGGTAATCCCTCGGCCGAGATAATTGCTTATTTATATAAGTACCATTCATATCTTAATAAATTAGATGTAAAGGAATTGGTAAGTCATGCCATAGAGAGACTTAACAATAAAAAAGAATTTAATTCAGAAAATGAGGTATCCTGTTATATAGAACTTTATAAAGTATTACCTAAGAATGTAAAGCAAGAAATGTATGAACCATTATCTAATGCTATTTCAGATGTTATTGAATATGATGAAGATAAATGGAGGGAATATGTACCTTTACCCTTGAACTTTATCTCCAGCCCATCTGATGAATTTTTTGATATAGAAAAAGAAAAAATTGAAAAGAATCTTGACTTATATATCGATTTGATCGAAGAGAATACGGTTATCAATCCGCCCTGGGGTAAAAGCTTTTATACCGAAGGTTTAAAACGTGCCTATAATGAATGGAAGGGAGTTTTAACCGTACATGCTTTAAAAGTTTTAGATAATTTTAACAGGATAGAAAAATAATTATTTATTTGAGATTTATTAAAACAAGGAGTGTTTAACAATTGCAGAAAAAAGAATTTCCCATTTTAGAATTTGATCCTACCAAAAGAGCTGTTATTGAGCCTGGTGACCATATAGAAAAAGTAGAGATGCCGGCCAGCTGTGTGGTCTGTTTTTTCCAGGAGGTAATAACAAAGTTAAAAGAAGAAGATCGTTTAGATAAACTGGCAGCTATCGAGACCGAGATGGGCCGCATGCCTATCTATGAAATTAAATTAGAAGATAGTAAGAATATAACTGTGTTCCATCCCGGGATTGGTGCTCCCCTGGCAGCCGGAATGATCGAAGAAGTTACTGCTCTGGGCGGCAAAAACTTTATTGCCTGTGGTGGAGCAGGTGTCCTCAAAAAAGATATTGCGGTAGGTAACTTAATTATACCCAATTCCGCTATCAGGGATGAAGGTGTTTCTTACCATTATGTTGAACCAGGCCGAGAATTAAAACCAACTAGAAAAGCTTTAAGTATTTTAGAAGAGACTTTAACCAATCAAGATATTGATTATGTAATGGGCAAGACCTGGACTACGTCTTCTTTTTACAGAGAAACACAAAAGAAAGTTAATTTAAGAAGAGATGAGGGCTGTTTAACGGTAGAAATGGAAAGTGCTGCCTTTTTTGCGGTAGCTGAGTTCAGAGATTTAGAGTTTGCTCAGATTCTTTATGGGGGAGATGATGTGAGCGGCGAGTTTTGGGATAAAAGAAATTGGGCTAAGAGGAAATCAATTAGAGAAAATATATTCTGGCTGGCTGTAAAAGCAGCTTTAAAATTCTAAAATATATCTTTAATAGGAGGATCTTTTAAATGATCGAAAGAGTATTAATACCACCTTATGATGAATATGACCTTTCAACTTTTTCTATTAGTAATGGTATAGTACAGATCGGACATTTTGGTGGATATGTAAATGATGAAGGAGAAGTATTAGAAACTTTTGAAGAACAGTTCGATCAAACTCTCAGGAATTTAGAAAGTGCTTTGAGTAATATTGAATTAACGTTAAATAATGTTTTAAAGCTAACTGTAATTTTGCGAGACATCGATGATTTTGCAACTATGCATAAAGTTTGGAAAAAGCATTTTAATGAAGGAAGTTATCCCGTGCGGGCCGTCATAACATCAGATTTTGTAGAAGATGATATTTTAGTACAAGTAGAAGGCTCTGCAGCATATTAATATTTTTCCATTCAAAATTTAAATTAAGGGGGCAGCTGTATAGAAATGGTCAAATATCCAAAACCACTTAAAAAAGGAGATATAATTGGAGTAACAGCACCTTCCAGCGGTGCTCCGGGAGTTTTTTCTAATAAATTAGATAGTGCTATAAACAAGTTTAAGGAACTTGGATTTAATGTAATTGAGACGGAATCAGTCAGAAAGAATAATGATAATTTGGTTAGCGCTCCGGCCGAGGTAAGAGCCAAAGAATTCAATGAACTTTATTTTAATAAGGAAGTAAGGGCTATAATACCACCCTGGGGTGGAGAGTTTTTGATGGAAATGCTACCTTACTTGGATTTTAAAAAGTTAAAAGAGTCTGAGCCAAAATGGATTTTAGGTTTTTCTGACACAAGTACCCTTCTATTTACTCTTACTTTAAATTCAAATATAGCAACTGCCCATGGGCCTAACTTTTTAGACTTTGGAAACAATCCGGTGCATGAATCAGTTTTAGAGAGTTTAAAGATATTGCAGAAAGATAAGGGAGCTACATTTGTACAGGAAAGTTTAGAATATTATCAAGAGGAATGGTCAGAAGTAACTGAGGATACTTTCCCGCCCTATAATTTGACAGAAAAAGTAGATTGGAAAGTCCTAAGAGAAGATACTCAAGCACAGTTTGAGGGGCGTCTGATCGGGGGCAATCTCGATGTAATCTGTAAACTGATCGGTACTCCTTATGATAAGGTGAAGGAATTTCTTAATCAATATAAAGAAGATGGTTTCATCTGGTATTTTGAAAACTGTGAGATGGATTCAACCGATGTTAGGAGAACCCTCTGGCAGATGCAGATGAACGGTTGG
>DATGCJ010000234.1:0-2111 GCA_035312025.1 Halanaerobiales bacterium
AGCCAGGGGTGCTGGGACCTGGTAATTTCGAAAGTTGAAATACATCCTGGAGTTGTAGGCCGAATATAAAAGTAAGCCTTACCGTAATCCGTCGTTATCCGGTGAGGGAGTGTTTGCTCCCAAAAAGAGATAATCTATTGTTTATAGATTAAATCAGGTGGTACCGCGTTCAAGTCGCCCTGTAGTAGGGGCGGCTTTTTTTAGTTTTAAAATAAATTTTATGCAATGTACTATTCTTTAATAAATCTTAAACTGAAGTTTTATAAGGACTCTGGGAATTTGAATACTGAACTACTTAAAAAGGAGAGTGATTATAATCTCATTAAAAGTAGAAAAAAAAGAGAAACTTAAAGGTAAAGTTTCAATACCCGGTGATAAATCTATATCCCATCGGGCTGTAATTTTATCTTCACTTGCAAAAGGAAAAAGTAAAATCGAAGGATTTCTAGAGAGTGAAGATTGTTTAAGTACAGTCAAAGCTTTCAGAAATCTAGGAGTTGAAATTAAAAAAGAAAGCAGTAATCAATATATTGTTAAGGGAGTAGGCCTAAATGGTTTAAAAGAACCAGATAATATATTGGACTGCTGCAATTCGGGTACTACCATGCGCTTAATGTTAGGTCTTCTATCTGCACAAAACTTTTATTCTATACTAACCGGTGATGACTCTCTAAGAGCACGCCCTATGGAAAGAATAATCAAACCTTTAACAAGGATGGGAGCTCATATTTGGTCAAGAGAGGGTGGTTATGCCCCGTTAAGTATTATGGGAAGCAACCTGACAGGCATAGATTATAAGATGCCGGTCGCCAGTGCCCAGGTAAAATCAGCCATACTACTGGCCGGACTTTATAGTGATCAATCGGTAAAGATAGTCGAACCCGCTTTATCCAGAGACCATACGGAACGAATGTTAGCTGGTTTTGGAATCAACATAAAAAAGGAAGGTCATCATATAATACTTCCTGCTGATAATAATAGAAAATTACATCCGCAAGAGTTTGTGGTACCTGGTGATATTTCTTCTGCAGCTTTCCTTATTTCAGCCGGGTTAATCACAAACAACAGTCAAATATTAATAAAAGATGTAGGTATTAATCCCACCCGGACCGGTTTTTTAGAGGTAGTGGAAAAAATGGGCGGCCAAATAAAATTGCTAAACAGACGGGAAGTAAGTGGTGAACCGATAGCTGATATTGAGGTTAAAAGCAGTCAACTGCACGGGATAGAGATAGCGGGCGAACTTATCCCCAAAATGATAGATGAGATACCTATTATTGCTGTATTAGCCAGCCAGGCGGACGGAGTAACTGTGATTAAAGACGCGGGCGAATTAAGGGTTAAGGAAACTGATAGAATAAGGGCTATCGTATCACAACTGTCCCGTTTAGGTGTAAAGATGGAAGAATTTAGAGATGGTATGATTATTAAAGGCCCCAATCAAATCAAAGGTGGAATTTCAGTAAAAAGTTTTGGCGACCATAGAATAGCGATGTCGCTGGCCGTTGCTGGTTTAGTAGCTGAAAAGGAGTTGACAATAACTAACAGCCGGGTTATAAATACTTCGTTTCCCGGTTTTAAAGAAACGCTATTTTCTTTAAGTTAGTTATTTCCTCCTTAATTCTTTTAACTTAAGTATGAGAATATTTTTCTTATTAAAAAAACAAAAAATAGAAAGGAAGGGTGTAACGATGAACACGGGCTTATATAAAAGAGTACGAGACAATGTAAAAGGCATGAAAAAATATAAACCGGGCAAGGGAATTGAAGAGGTAAAAAATGAATATGGTTTAGACAAGGTTATAAAAATGGCTTCTAATGAAAACCCCCTGGGCCACTCTGAACAGGTTTTAAACTGCTTGCAGGAGTCTGCTTGTAACTTTCATCAGTATCCTGACAGCAACTGTAATCAACTTAAGAATTGCCTGGCTGATTTCTATAATATAAATAAAGAAAAGCTATTTATCGGTAATGGTTCGGATGAGATAATCGATCATATAATGACGGTTTTTGTCGAGAAGGGAGATGAAGTAATTTTAGCTGATCCTTCCTTTATAAAATACAAATTGGCCGTTCAGGCCAGTGGAGGGATTAGTAAAGAAATTCCCCTG
>DATGCJ010000235.1:0-5252 GCA_035312025.1 Halanaerobiales bacterium
AATTATCAACCTTTCCTTTACGCTGGCAGAATGCCTCTGTCAGTTAGCACTCTGTGGCTCCCGTAAAGGGTCCTGCCATCTAACCAGCTTAATTTTTATTTTTATTTCATCAGTACTGTTGAATCAATATTAGTAAAGACTTTCTCTTTCATGTTATTACCATCTATTGCTGTTACTACAGTGTTGTTTTTTACACTTACAATATAGGCAACATCATCAACTAATATTAGGGAATCTTGCGCCCCTTTTGATTCAGCTTTTTCTACTCCTCTTTGTAATTTCTGCATTTGGGTTTTATTCAAATTAATGTTTCTCGCCTGTAATCTCTCTTTAGCGTGTTTTGAAAACTCAATCTTTGAATTCTTAATCTTTTCTTGAAATA
This sequence comes from Halanaerobiales bacterium, assembly GCA_035312025.1. GTDB lineage: Bacteria > Bacillota > Halanaerobiia > Halanaerobiales > M55B127 > M55B127. Next base: position 383 of record DATGCJ010000235.1, read on the forward strand.
TCTTCTTAAAAGGAGTATTATTTTTATTAACTTTTTTATTATCATCATTGTTTACTTTATTGTTTTGTTTATTGGGCTGTAGGGGTCTGTTAATTATTAATCGATTATCTATTTTCATTTTTCTCACCTTACTCCCCTTTACTTTTTAGTATACGGCAGTAATATTATCCACATTGATCTTTGACTTATTCTCATTATCTAAATGAGCATAAGTCTTATCTTCTTCAAAGCTTATCTTTATTACCTTACCCTTTATTGTTCCTTTACTCCCCTCTTTTTCAACCGTTTTTCCGATTAAAGAACTATTTTGATTTATTCTCTGTACATCCATTAGCTTATTGAAGTTTTGATTCATGTTATTCATCTGTTCTAATGAACTAAACTGTGCCATCTGGGCTATAAATTCTTTATCTTCCATCGGTTTTAGAGGATCCTGATTCTGCAGCTGAGTAATCAACAGCTTAAAAAATGCATCTCTGTCTAGCTCCTTTTTCACCTGATTTCCAATTGCTTGATCATTGGCAGCTGCTTGACTGTTAACTGCACCGGCAGCTCCTATAGGCATATTACATCTCCTTTCTTTTTAAGCAAAGTATTCGAATCCACTCTTATGGGTTTCTAGAGTTCCCCAACCTGCTTTTTCAATCTGTTCTACATTTCCTTCACTAGATTCGTTGTTTCTTAAAAATTCATATACATTGCTCTGTCTTTTTTGGTTGTTCTTTTCATGACCTTCTTTAAACTGCTGAAAGTAACTATTAGAGTCCTGATTGTTATGATTATGATTAAAGTCTTTTGTTTCAGATTCGATATTAAATTGGTCTATCTGTAATCCCTTTGATAGGAGATTATTTTTCAGTTCCTGGAGATTGTTTTCTAAATAGTTCTGAACTATATTGTTTTCTACCAATATCTTACCTACTATTTTATTTGATTCCATCGATAAGTTTATTTTCATCTTACCGAGTGAATCGGGCTTTAATTTAATCTCGATTTGCTGGTTTTGATTGGACAGATTCTTTATATTAACTTTATTTTTTATTTGATCTAATACATTGTTTTCTTTGATTAAGTTTTTAAATTGAATAGTAGAATTCTGTTGATTTGTATTGTTTTTAATATCGAAACTTTTCAATCCTGTGATATTTTCTTTACCCTGATTATTTTGATTTTCACTAAAAAATTTTAGATTATTAACTTTTTTATATTTTTTGTTAGATTCCTTACTTTTTATTTCAAACTCTAGATTATTGAATGTAATTTTTTCTTTTGTATTATCTCGAGTTTTTACTTGAGAAGTGTCTTTTAGATTATCTCCCGCAACTTTTATATTTTTAAAGTTGCTTGTTTTATTGTTAGGTTTATTGTGATTAATTTTTTTATTTTTATTTGTACTTTCTTGTTTGGCTTTATCTTTTGAAACTTGCTCTGTATTAAGGTTAGTATTTTTAATAATATTGTTTGTTTGGTTTTGTTTGTTTTTAGAACTATTATTAATTTGTTTTACTATATTTTCTTGGATAGTTTTGATTTCTTTATTCGTCAATTTGTTTATTTCTGTCAATATCTTTTGTATTTTTATATTTTCATTAAGTTGGGAGTTATTAGATACTTTTATTTTGCTGATTAATTTGCTTTGCTGATTAGTTTTTTTATTGTCTAATTTGTCTGCTAGCATTTTCTTTATCTTATTAAGTATATTTTCATCTAATTTTTTTAGACTATTTAGGATATCTTTTACTGCTTTCTGTTTATTTTCTATTAATTCAATTTCAGGGTTAAACTCCTTATCGTTACTTCTTTTAGGTTTCTTGTCTGATTTATTATTTTGAGCTATGTTATATTTTTTTAATTTATTCAGCAGTTTTTTTAACTTTTCAGCAGATTCTTTATTAACTTCATTTGAATTTTTAGGAACTTCAATTAAAATATTGAATTTATTTTGTCCTTCAACTTCTGTTTTACTATCTGATTTAATATCTATTAGTGAAAATTGTTTTTGCTCGGTCGGTATGTTTTCTTGTCTTATTATTATCTTTTGTATATTTGCTAGATCAATATTTTCTTCTTTTAAGAACTGTTTGATCTCTTTAATTAGTTCATTTGTTTTTGTAGATTGATTTTTTTGATTTAAATTTCTTTTTGTTGTTTTTTGGTTATTTAAAATGGCTTCTATTTTTTCTTTGAAGTTTTCCTTTAATTCAACTTGTTTTGAATCTGCTTTACCAGTTTTTAACTGGTTGGACTGTAAAGTAACTGCTAAAGCATTTATTTCACTTCACCTCCTTTTTTTTGATTTGTTATTTATATTAAGAGAACATTGCTATTCCCTTAATCTCTCTGTTAATTGCACCGCTTTATCCTGCGGCATATTCATCAGTATTTCTGCCAAGTGTTCATCCTTTAGTTCATTAACTATGGCAAGGGTTGTTTCCATTCTCAAGTCTGTTATTACATTAGCTGCTTCTTCTGGGTCCATATTTTCATAGATCTTTACCAGTTTTTCAACTCTATTTTTTTCTTCTTCTTGGCTTTGTTTTAATTCGGAATATCTGTTTTCTAAGGTTTTAATTTTTTCGTTTTTTTGTTCAATTGTATTTTTGACTTGTTGAAGTTCAGACTTTAATTCGTCATTAGCTGTTTTTAATTCATCATAAGCATTTTCTAATTTATAGTAGTCATTCATCATCCTGTCATACTGTTTATCTGTCTTCATTCGCTCTTTGATATAGGGTGTGCTTGTGACCACATCATCTAACTGTAATATTCCAAATAGATTAAGAGCCCATATTATATATACTGTGAGGAAGAGGAATAAAAAGATATATATTGCTTTTTTAATCATTCTATACCCCCTGTTGACTCAAACGAAGACTGAGTTCGTCTAGTTCTTTCTGCTCTTTATCGAGGAAATCTTTATAGAAAGCTTCAGATTTCTTTTCCTTTATCTTAACAATCTTTTCTTTGGCCTGTTTTTTCTCGATGACCTGTTCTTGGTATTCTTTGACTACTTCTTTTTGTCTATGATATCTATTGGATATTTCTTCTATCTTTTTCTGCTGTTTTTTAATATATTCTCTGGTCCTTATATTTTCAGTAACTGTCAAGCTATTATATCTTATATAGTCAAATAGATTGGATAGTTTTTCTTTTGCATTTTCTAATTCTTCTTTTATTTCTTTTTCTTTCTGTCTTTTTTGGTATAGTTCATTTTGTGCTTTATCTAGTTCAACATCCCTTATATCCAAAACTCGCTGGAGTCTGAAATTGAATTTAGCCATAAGATTACCCCTTTACATTATCCATTTTAAGAATTTATGATCTGTGCCAATCTATTTTTTGTTTCTGAAAAACTTACTTTTTCTTCGATCCTTTGAGTTAGAAAATCATTGATTCTATCTATTTTATCGATAGCCCGGTCCACCTTCGGGTTACTGCCCCTTTCATAAGCACCAATACTGATTAAATCTTCCGCTTCTTTATAGTCAGCCAGTAGTTTCTTTAACTGATTAGCATTTTCATTATGTTCTGCTGTTACAACATCTTTCATGACACGGCTGACGCTTTCTAGGACATCAACAGCCGGGAAATGGTTTTTAGATGCTAAACTCCTCGATAAGGAGATGTGGCCGTCTAAAATACCCCGTACTGTATCAGAAATTGGTTCATTGAAGTCATCACCTTCTACTAAGACTGCATACAGGGCTGTAATTGAACCTTTATCATTAGTACCAGTTCTTTCCAGTAATTTGGGCAGTTTGGCAAAAACTGAAGGGGGATAACCCCTGGTAGCAGGTGGTTCACCTGAAGCTAAACCAACTTCTCTTAAGGCCATTGCCACCCTTGTAACCGAGTCCATCATGAGCAGGACATCTTTACCCTGGTCTCTAAAAAACTCAGCGATTGCTGTCGCTACACTGGCTGCTTTCATTCTAATTAAAGCCGGTTTATCAGAAGTGGCTACAACTACAATTGACTTTTTTAAGCCTTCCGGTCCGAGATCTTCTTCTATGAAGTCCCTGACCTCTCTACCGCGTTCCCCAATTAGGGCAATAACATTAATGTCAGCGTCTGTATTACGGGCTGCCATCCCGAGCAGGGTACTCTTACCTACCCCACTACCGGCAAATATACCTAGCCGCTGGCCGCGGCCGCAGGTTAAAAGACCGTCTATACTTTTTATTCCTAAACTTAAAGGTTCTTTGATCCGCTGTCTTTTTAAGGGATCGGGCGGTTCTTTATTTACATTCACTTCCTTTAGGGTTGCTTTATTAAATTCGTCTTTGTCTGATGAAAGCGGTCGGCCGAGTCCATCCAGGACTTCACCGAGAAGTTCATTACCAATTTCAACTTTAAGTTGGCTGCCGCTGGCAATAACTTTAGCACCGGGTGTAATTCCTTTCATCACACCGATCGGCATCAGCAGAACTTTGTTATCATTAAAGCCGACAACTTCTGCTTCGATATCGCCTTCAGTGCTTTTAATATAACAAAGTTCTCCAATACTAACTTCTGGTCCGACTGACTCTATGATTAGCCCTACCACCCTCGTGATATAGCCGAATTCGCGGTTAATCTTGGTGTTTTCAATTGTTTCTTCTAATTTCTTTAGGTTAAGGTCATCAAACATTTATTAGCTCATACCCATTTCTTTTTTAATTTGCTTTTCTAATCTGGTCAGTTTTTCAGTTAAGTAGGCATCTTTACCGCCGAAATTTGTATTTATAACACAGTCTCCTTTTTGTAAGGAGTCATCTGCATTAAATTCAAACTTGCTTTCCGGAAAACTGGTTTTAAGTTCGGTTTTACTAAGATAGGGAAGCATCTCCGGATTTACATTAATCACAAACTGCTGGTGGTTATTACTTAA
>DATGCJ010000236.1:0-16645 GCA_035312025.1 Halanaerobiales bacterium
CAAGCGATAGATGAAAAGATCAAAAGATCTAACCTAATCGAAGAAAAAATTCAGGAAAAAATTGAAGATGAGCATATCTTAGTAGATGTAGAAGGAAAAGTACCTGGTCAGATTAATGGACTTTCCGTTTACCAAACCGGACAATATTCCTTCGGTCGACCTACCAGGATAACAGCCCAAACCTTTATGGGTCAAGAAGGTGTAATTAATATTGAACGGGAAGCTGAGATGAGTGGTAAGATCCACAATAAGGCAGTCTTAATCTTTTCTGGTTATTTGGGCAATCAATATGCTCAGGATACCCCACTTAGTTTAAATGCTTCTTTAGCATTTGAACAAAGTTATGGTGGTATTGAAGGAGATTCCGCCACCGCGGCCGAGTTAATTGCGATACTTTCCTCAATTTCAGGTTATCCGATCCGACAGGATCTAGCGATTACAGGTTCCATGAACCAGAAAGGTAAGATTCAGCCGATAGGTGGTGTAAATGAAAAGATTGAAGGTTTCTATAAAGTCTGCAAGAATAAAGAGATAACAGGCAATCAGGGAGTAATTTTACCTGAACAAAATATAGATAACCTCATGTTAGAAGAAGAAGTAATTGAAGCAATTGAAGATGATAAGTTCCACCTTTACTCAATAAGTGAAATCGATGAAGCGATTGAATTGATGTTCGATAGACCAGCCGAAGAAGTACATGCTAAAGTCCAAGAAGTTATGCAAGAAAAAGCAGAGAAAGCTGCTGAGTTTAAAGGTAAAGGTAAGGAAGAATAAGAGGTGTTTTAGTTGTATATCATTAAAGATGTAAATATAGTAACTAAAGATAAAGTACTAAAAAAACATGATATAAAGTTTACAGACCGGATTATAGATATCAAAAAGGAAATAGCAAGTGAAAATAAACACCAAATAATCGATGGAACAAATAAATTCTTAAGTCCTGGTTTTGTGGATATTCACTTACACGGCAGTTTTGGCATAGATATCATGAATGCAGACCAGCAAGATATAGTAAGAATGACTGATGGTCTAAAAAAAGCAGGGACAACTTCTTTCCTGCCAACGGTGATGACCTCTTCCCAAGAGAGAATGGAAAATGCTATAAAAACAATTAAAGCAGTAATTGATGATGGTAATCAAGTTATAGAGGGAATTAACTTGGAAGGACCATTACTGAATCCAAGTAAAGCCGGGGCTCAAGATAAAAGATATATGCAGGCTCTTAATAAAAAAATGTTCGAAAAGTATCAAGATATAATTGAAATAGTGACAGTAGCTCCTGAAGTTGAGGGAGCTACTGTTTTAATTAACAAGTTAAAAAAGCTTGGTATTGTCGTTTCAATGGGACATACCGATGCAATTTATGAAGAAAGTATGGCCGGTTTTGAAAATGGAATATCACTGGTAACACATCTATTTAACGGGATGAGAGGTATTCATCACCGTGAAATAGGAGCTGCCGGAGCAGCTTTACTTACAGATGTGAGTGTAGAATTAATTGCTGACGGTATTCATGTTTCAAAACCTATGATAGAACTTATCTTAAGATTAAAAGATAAAAATAATATTATTTTAATAACTGATGCTCAACCGGCCGCCCTTTATGAGGGAGATGAAATTACTTTCAATGACAGGAAAGTAATATTAAAAGAAGGAAGTGCCCGTTATGAAGATGGGACCTTAGCCGGCAGTATTTTATCGATGCATCAGGCTGTTAAAAATATGGATAAATTTAGCGACCTTAAAATACAAGAAATAATCAAGATGGCAACTTTTAATCCAGCTCAAAAAATTGGGAAAGAAGATAAGATAGGTTCTATTGAGCTAGATAAAAAGGCTGACCTATTATTATTAGATAAAAATCTTGAGATAATAGAAGTTTTTAAAGAAGGTGAAAAAGTTAAATAATAAATTCAGGAGTGAATAAATTGATAAAAATCGAAGCAGACCTGCATGTACACTCGATATTTACTGGACATGCCTATTCAACTATTGATGAATTAGCAGAAGAAGCCAAAAATAAAGGACTTAAATTAATTGCACTAACCGATCATGGACCCGCCTTGCCGGGGGGAACCCATTTTAATTATTTTAATAATTTAAAGGTTCTACCAGATAAGATCAAAGGGGTTAAGGTATTAAAGGGGATAGAAGCTAATATCTTAAATGATGGTTCCCTTGATCTTGAAAAGAGATATTTTAAACATCTCGATTTTGTAGCCTGTGGTATTCATATGAATACAGGTTATACTAATACAACGGTCAAAGAGCATACTAAGGCTACAATTAATGCTATCAAAAACCCTTTAGTAGATATGATTACCCATCCCATTAATCTATCTAATATGGTTAATATAAAGGAAGTAATAGAAGCCGCCAAAGAACATGATGTAATCTTAGAAATCAATGCGAGTTCGCATAAAGAAAACATGAAGGGGCGGGGAGACAAAAAATTAACGAGAAAGTTAGTCAAACTAGCAGTTGATAATGGAAATTATTTAGCTTTAAATAGTGATGCCCATTATCGGGATATGGTTGGTGATTTAAGTAATTTAGACCCCATTATAAATGATGGCATTATTACCAATGATGACATTATCAATTCCAGCCTTGATAAAGTTCTTACATTTTTGGATAATAAACAGAGAAAAATTGAGTTTGATTAAGATATAGATATTTAATTAATACCAATCGGCAATAAGTGAAATTATTGCCGATTTTTTAGATTTGAAATTTATCATATTTTGATTATAATAATAAGTAGAAAGTCAAGAAAAGTCAGTAAGTCAAATAAAGTCAAAAATAAAATTCAGGAGGTGTCTGTATGTTTGATTTAATTCCACGTCGTAACCGCAGGAGTCAAAATGAAATGACCGAAAGAAGTGAAGATCCTTTTGATGCCCTTTGGGACAGTTTCTTTAACAATGTGATGGACCGTTCTAAGTTAGGGTTTAGAACTGATGTTAAAGAAAAAGATGATAAGTATATTATAGATGCCGAACTACCTGGAATGAATAAAGAAGATATCCAGGTAGAGATGGACGACAATTATCTCACCATTTCTGCCAACAATGAAGAATACACTGAAGAAGAAGAGGAAGGATATATTAGAAAAGAAAGAAGAAAAGGTAGCTACTGCAGAAGCTTCTACATTGAAAATATTAAAGAAGATGAAATAGAAGCTGAATACAATGATGGTATCCTAGAAATCACACTCCCCAAAAAAGAAGAAACTGTAAGTAAAAAGAAAACAATAGATATCAAATAAATGAAAGACTAACTATAATCCCGGTTTAACCGGGATTTTTTATTTTTTTATAATAAAAGTTAAAAAATGCACATAATATGGAACGATTTTTGCATAATATATATGAATAGAATAAAATTAAACTATAATAGTTTGTATAATAAGTAAAGGGGGAGTTTTAAGTGAAAGAAGCAGCAGTAATTGGTGCTGGCACCATGGGTAATGGTATAGCCCAGGTAATAGCAGATGCAGGTTATAAGGTTATACTTTTAGATGTTAATGAGGAAGAATTAAAGAGGGGATTAGAAACTATTGAACAAAATTTAGATCGAGCGATCAAAAAAGAGAAAATCAAAGAAAGAGACAAGAACTTAATCTTAGATAGAATTACCACTGCTACAGAATATGAAGAGATCAAAGATGTTGATATTGTAATAGAAGCTGTACCTGAAAAGATGGAAATCAAAAAGGAAGTTTTTAAACAGTTAGATGAAACACTGGCTGAAGATGTAATCATTGCAAGTAATACTTCGGCCCTTTCACTGACTGAATTGGCAACTGTAACCAGTCGGCCGGAGAAAGTGGTAGGTATTCACTTCTTCAATCCGGTAACCGTGATGCAGTTGGTAGAGTTAATTAACAATATAATAACAAGTGAAGATACCTTTAATAAGGCCCGTGATTTTGTTGATTCCTTAGGTAAGTCAGCGGTGGAAGTAAATGAATCACCCGGCTTTGTGGTAAATCGTCTTTTAATTCCGATGATTAATGAAGCGATCTTTTTAGTAGAGGAAAATATCGCCTCTCCAGATGATATTGATACCGCTATGAAATTAGGGGCAAACCATCCTTTAGGACCCCTCGCTTTAGCAGATTTAATCGGTTTAGATGTCTGTCTTTCCATTATGGAAACCCTCCAGAGTGAGTTCGGAGATCCCAAATATAGGCCTGCCCCTTTGCTCAAGAAAAAGGTTAGGGCTGGCCAGTTAGGTAGAAAAACCGGAGAAGGATTTTATCAATACTAAGAGAGAAGGGATAACAAATGGATTTTAAAAATATTATTACCAAAACCGAAGACAAAAAAGCTGTGATAGAAATTAACCGCCCTGAGGCTCTCAATGCTTTGAATATTGAAACATTATTAGAGATTGAGGAAGCTATGCACCTTATTTCTGAGGATAAAAATATTCGGGTCATTGTAATAACCGGGACCGGAGATAAAGCCTTTATTGCCGGGGCAGATATTAAAGAGATGAAAGACATGGAACCTGTAGAAGCCGAATCTTTTGCAAATCTGGGCCAGCGGGTTTTTAATAAGATTGAGAACTGCAGAAAGCCCGTAATTGCAGCTGTCAATGGTCATGCTTTAGGTGGGGGTTGTGAATTAGCCTTAGCCTGTGATATTAGAATTGCCAGTAAAAATGCCCAGTTTGGTCAGCCGGAAGTAGGGCTCGGGATATTACCGGGCTTTGGCGGTACACAGCGACTGGGTAGAATCATTGGGGAAGGCCTGGCTAGAGAGTATATATATACCGGCCGATATATCAGTGCTGAGCGTGCAGAAGAGATTGGCCTTGTTAACCATTTAGTTGATTTAGATCAATTAGATGTAAAGGTAGATGAAATTGCCGGGGAAATAATTAATAATTCACCCTGTGCAATCAGTCAGGCCAAGAAAGCAATAAACTTTAGTGCTAATGCCGGTAAAACGGAAGGAATGGAATATGAGGCCCAGTTATTTGGGCTCTGTTTTAGTGCCCAAGACCAGGAGGAAGGAATGCGGGCCTTTATAAACAGAGAAAAACCAGAATTCGAAGATAAATAAAAATTGACTTTATCTTACAAGGAGGCTGTCAATGAATAAAGTTGTTGAACTAAATGATTTAGATGGTTTATTTAAAGATGACCTTACTATTATGATCGGTGGATTTTTGAACTGCGGCACAGCTGAAACTATTTTAAATTATGTAAATCAACTGGGTATTAAAAATTTAACAATAATTGTTAATGACGCAGGCTTTAATCAGAAAAGTAAAGGTAGTTTTTTAGCAAATGCAGATATCGATAAGATGATAATTTCACACATCGGGACAAATCCGGATATTGGTAAAAAGATGAATAGTGGAGAAATAGAAGTAGAATTAGTTCCCCAGGGTAATTTAATTGAACAAATCAGATGTGAAGGAGCCGGTTTAGGAGGAGTATTAACTCCCATCGGGATAGGGACTCAGGCTGAAGAAGGTAATAAAGTAATGGAAGTAGATGGCAAGAAGTATATACTGGCTACTCCCTTAGGAGCTGATATAGCAATTATTAAGGCCTGGCAGGCTGATGAAAGCGGCAATTTGATCTATAGGTATTCTGCCCGTAACTTTAATCCGATTATGGCTATGGCGGCAGATACGGTGATAGCTGAAGCGGAAGAGGTTGTTAAAAATGGTGAGCTAGAGAACAATAACATAGAGACTTCCAATATTTTTGTTGACTATATTATAGAGAGTGACAAAGAGTTATTATAATTATCTATTAAAAGTGATGGAAAGGGTGAGTTGATGTCCGAGGTTAAAAGCAAGATAGCCAGCCGGATAGCAGAAGAGGTTGCAGATGGTGATGTATTGAATTTAGGTATTGGGATTCCCACTTTAGTTTGTGACTACATACCTGATGATATTGAAGTAAATATCCATTCTGAAAATGGTCTAATAGGTCTTGATAGGGAAGCTGAAGAAGGATTTGAAGATAAAGATATTATAAATGCAAGCGGCCGGCATGCTACTATTAAAAAAACAGGCAGTTTCTTTGATACCGCGATGTCCTTTAATATAATTCGCGGTGGTCATTTGGACATGACCGTCTTGGGGGCACTTCAGGTAGACCAAAAAGGTAATATTGCGAACTGGATGATCCCCGGCAAATTAGTTCCCGGTATGGGTGGGGCTATGGACTTAACAGTGGGAGCAAAAAGAGTTGTTTGTGCCATAACCCATCAGACTAAAAAGGGAGCATCTAAGATAAAAAAAGAGTGTAATCTACCTTTAACTGCAGCCGGTGAGGTTGATTTAATAGTTACCGAACTGGCGGTAATGGAAGTCGATGAAAAAGGCTTAATTTTAAAAGAGATATCGGAAGGGGTAACTTTAGAGGAAGTAATTGATAAGACTGAAGCAGATTTGATCATTAGTGATGATTTAAAAGAGTTTTAATTAGAAAAGCAAAAGGGCACCGTGAGGTGCCCTTAAAATATTTCTATTCATTTATCGTATAATAGCCGTTTTCAATTAGTTTGGCTACTCCCCGATTTACTTTATCTCCCTCATGTTTAGACTTATCATAGCCTGGTTCTGTATAGGCATAAATATTACCTTCATAATTTCTTAGGATAACCTTGTTTTCAGCTTGAGAGATCATATACTGGGGACTGACCGGGATTTTACCTCCCCCACCGGGTGCATCTATTACATATGTTGGTACCGCCAGGCCGGAAGTGTGCTGTCTTAATGACTCAATAATCTCTATACCCTTGCTAACAGAAGTCCTGAAATGTTCAATACCTTTAGAAAGATCACACTGGTATAAGTAATAGGGTTTGATTCTAATATATAAAAGCTTTTGTACTAGTTTTTTCATTATGGCAGGTTGATCATTAATACCTTTGAGTAAGACAGACTGATTGCCGACCGGTATTCCGGCATAGTTTAACTTTTCAATCGCATTTTGGGCTGTCTCAGTTATTTCTTTTGGATGATTAAACTGTAAATTTAGATAGATCGGGTGGTATTTTTTTAACATTTCAACTAGATTTTCCGTAATCCTCTGCGGCATTACAACCGGTGTTCTGGTCCCGATTCTTATAATCTCTACGTGCTCTATTGCCCTTATCTTTTTTATAATTTGTTCTAATTTATCATCAGAAACTAATAGAGCATCTCCCCCGGATAAAAGTACATCTCTTATGTTTTCATCACTTTTAATATATTCTACCGCTTTATCGATCTTTTCCATCGGCATTGACTTATCGGTAACACCGGCAAACCTTCTTCTCGTACAGTGACGGCAGTACATTGAGCACTGGTCTGTAATTAAAAGCAGTACTCTATCGGGATAGCGGTGGGTAAGTCCCGGTACCGGTGAATCTACATCTTCATGTAAAGGGTCTTCCATGTCGGCATTTCCCATATTCAATTCTTTAGAAGTGGGGACGGCCTGTTTGCGGATAGGACAGTCTCTATCACTATAATCCATTAAAGTTGCATAATAAGGGGTGATAGCCATCCTGAGGGTATTTAAAGAGCCCTCAATTTCTTCTTTTTCTTTCTCATTTATATCAATTACTTGTTGTAAGGTTTCTACATCGGTAATCCTGTTGCGAACCTGCCAGTGCCAATCGTTCCACTCCTCTTCTTTTACATCTTTCCATAAATCATACTTTTTATAATTTCGCATTGTCTACCTCCTATAAAGCAAAAATATATTAATACCACCATATTTAATATGCAATAATCATTCCAGTTGACTTTGCTGTTGAAGATAAATATATAATGTAATATAATTAAAATTGTTGATAAAAATATTATTAGTTAGGAAGTGGTTTTATGCATAAAACTCCGCGTGCCAATATTAATTTGGTTAACATAAAAGAAAATGCCAGAATTTTAAAAGATGAATGTGATAAAAGAGGGATAAATATAACCGGTGTGGTGAAGGGAAGTGCCGGTGATTTAAGGGTCATCAATTCAGTAGTAGAAGGCGGTATTACTACCCTGGGAGATTCCCGTATAAAAAATATCATCAAAATGAGAGAAGCCGGTTTTGAAAATGAAATGGTTCTGCTTAGACTGCCCCGTTTATCTGAGATAAAGCAGTTAATTAAGTATGTAGATATAAGTTTAAATTCTGAACTAGTCACCTTAGAAAGCATCGGGAGAGCCGCCCTAAAAAAAGAAAAGTTACATAAGGTTATTATTATGGTAGATGTAGGTGATTTAAGAGAAGGTGTACTCGTAAAGGATTTTATGGACTTCATGGAAGATGCCCTTGATATTGAAGGGATTAAGATAATCGGTTTAGGCACCAATGTAGGCTGTTATGGTGGGGTCTTACCTACTTATGACAATACTAAAATATTACTTGATTTAAAAGAGCAGGTTAAAGAAAAGTATGGTTATGACCTGGAGGTAGTATCGGGTGGTAATACAGCGACCACCATCTTATTTGAGGAAGATGAACTACCGACCGGTGTCAATAATTTAAGAGTAGGAGAAGGTTTAATTCAGGGTACAGATGTAACCCATCAAAGAGAGATTCCATTTTTAAACAGTAATAATATAACCTTAACGGCTGAAATAATAGAGTTAAAGGATAAACCTTCTATACCTACCGGTCAGATCGGTCATGATGCCTTTGGCAACAAACCGAAATTTGAAGATAAGGGAATTAGAAAAAGGGCCATCCTGGCAGTGGGCAGACAGGATGTTAAAGTGGAAGGGATGACACCTCTAATAGAAGGGGTTGAAATAATAGGAGCCAGTAGTGACCACTTATTATGTGATGTTACTGACTCCCGTCAAGATTTACAGATTGGTAGTGAGATAGAATTTAAGTTAAATTATGGAGCCATGCTTAAAGCAATGACTTCTGAATATGTTAATAAAAAATATATTAGTTCAGTTTAATATTCAAATACTAAATCTGAATTTCTGTAAGTACTTCTTATTTTAAGATTAATTAGATCTTCTGGATTAACAGTAAGGGGATTTTTATTTAAAGTAATGAAATCAGCTTGATAACCTTCTTTAATTTTACCCTTACTATTTTCTTGGAAATTTTGATAAGCAGGCCCTGTGGTATAAAGTTGCAGGGCTTTTTTAATTCCAATAATTTCATTGGGATGCCAGCTTTTTTCCTGAGGTTTATTAGGTTTTTTTCTTTTGACAGAGGCATATATGCCGTAAAGAGGATTGATATCTTCAACCGGGGCATCAGAGCTTCCGGCCAGTTTAATGCCCTTTTCCAATAGGCTCCGCATTCTATAAAGGCTTTGTGACCTTCTTTTGCCCAGTCTTTTATCTGCCATTTTATAGTCAGAACTGATAAATGTAGGCTGGATAGAAAGTACCATATTATTCTTTTTAACCCGTTCCATAATTTTCTCATCGAGCATTGAAGCATGTACAATAATCGGTCTTAGGTTTTTGTTAGAATATTTTTTATTAATTTTTTCATAAATCTTACTCACAATTTCAACGGCTTTAATTCCTATAGCATGGATGGCCGGTTGAAAATCCAACTGATAAGCTATATCTACTAGTTCTTCCAGCTTCTCTTTATTAAATAAGAGCTCTCCTTTGGTAGTAGTATCATCTGTGTAATGTTTTCTAAGGGCCGCCGTTCTGCCCCCCAAAGAGCCGTCGAACATAAATTTAACAGGCCCGGTTTTAAGTCCCTTAATATCCTTGGTTTCTTTTCTTATTTTTTGATAATAATCGAAATCTTCTTTTTCAGATACTCTTAGCTGTAAAGTAATATCCAGCGGTATTTCATCTTCTTTTGCTAACTCCATATAACTTTTAAAAATATCTTCTCGATATTTTTTATGGCCCAGATCGTCGGTTTGGATAGAGGTTATACCATTTTGTAAAAAATCCCGGGCGGAGTTTTTTAAGATACTTTTAAATCTTTTTTTCTGTCTTTCCAGGACGATATCATCGATTATACCGATCGACTCATCCTGCAGCTCACCGGTAGGAAAACCATCCTTGTCCCTAACTATTTTACCTCCAGCTGGATCGGGTGTATCTTTATTTATATTAGCCAGATCTAAGGCTTTGGAATTGACAAAGGCCAGATGTAGGCACCGGCGTTTTACCAAAATAGGAATATTTTTAGATAGTTTATCTAATACGTATCTATCTAATTTTTCGACACCGCCAAACTGTTCTTCATCCCAGTTGATAACTGTAATCCAGCTATCTGCGGGTGTCTTATCTGCTTTATTTTTGATTTTACTGTAGACTTCATTGATAGAACTGCAGTTTTTTAAGTCGATACTTTCTTTTAGCAAGGAATAGTAAAAATAATGGAGATGTCCATCATTAAAAGATGGTGATACATATTTGTTATTGAGGTCAATCACTTCTGCATAGTTTTCATACTTGCCTATTAAATTTTTTGTCTGACCGGTTTCTTTAATTTTCCCATTAGTTGTTAAAAAAGCATCTGTATTTTTACTGTCAATTACATTACCATTGATAAAAAGTTTTGAATTTGGCATTTTCTCACCTCACTATATTATCTTCCACAAAGCAGATATTTATTCCTTTTTTGCGCAAGAAATTTTTCTAATATGCAAAAAAACTTGCATTAAAAGGCAGGTTTAAATTATTTTAAGTAGAATAGTTAAGATAAGCGAAAAAAATCTCAGGGGGATATGTATGAACACAAAATGGATTAAATCAGAAAAAAGTTTAAATAGTGAAAGCCTTTGTAAGATGTTAAATAATTTAAATGAGGGGATCCATGTAGTAGATAATAAGGGTACTACTATCTTATACAATAAAAAGGCTTCGGAAATTGATGGATTACAGCCGGAAGAAGTAATTGGGAAAAACCTGTTTGAAGTTTTTCCTTCATTAACCTTGGAGACCTCAACTTTGATGAAGACTTTAAAAAATGAAGAAAAACATTTGAACCATCGACAAACTTTCATAAATTATAGGGGTAATAAAATTACGACTATCAACCATACCTTTCCTATTAAATTTGCGGATGACAGCAAAGGAGCTGTTGAGATATCGAAGGATATTACCCAGACCGAAGAGTTGGTTGATGATATCACTAATTTAAGGAACAAATTAAAAGACAACAGTAATTCCACTGAAAGTAAAAAAGAGGTTGATAATAATACCAGTTTTGAGTTTGCCGATATTATCGGCCAGAACCCCAAGTTTAACAGTTCGGTTAGTGATGCTATGAAATGTGCAAGAAGTGATTCATCTGTCCTAATCTATGGTGAGACAGGGACAGGTAAGGAGCTTTTTGCCCAGAGTATACATAATGCTTCCCGACGGAAAAACCAGGAATTTATAGCACAAAACTGTGCTGCTTTACCGAAAGACTTGTTAGAATCTCTTCTTTTTGGGACCGAAAAAGGTAGTTTTACCGGGGCAAAAAGCAAGCCCGGTCTTTTTGAGATGGCCGATGGCGGGACTATTTTACTTGATGAAATTAACTCTATGGACCTGGCTTTACAAGCTAAGCTTTTAAGGGTCCTGCAGGACGGTAGGATCAGAAGAATCGGGGGCCAAAAAGAAAAGGAAGTTGATGTAAGGATTATTACAACCATGAACATGCACCCCGACAAGGCTTTTGAAGAAAACAAGTTAAGGGAAGACCTCTATTACAGATTAAGTGTAGTATATATTTATCTACCCCCTTTACGGGAAAGAAAAGATGATATAATGCTTTTAACAAAGAACTTTATTAAACATTATAATCAGAAATTCAATAAAGATATCAAGGGTTTAGAACCCGAATTGAAAAAGATCTTTAAAAATTACAGTTGGCCGGGCAATGTAAGAGAATTAAAACATGTAATCGAAAGCGCCTATAATATAAAACAGTATGGAGATAAGATCGATATCGGGGATCTACCTGGTTATATAATTGAAAGATTAGACCATGATCGTAATATAAATAAAGACAAGAATGACTTTAGAGAACATAAAGTTGAAAATACAAGTGAATTACCTTCTTTAGACCAGTATTTAGAAGATATTGAGTTAAACCTAATAGAAAGTGCTTTAGAAAAGACAAATAATAATATAAGTGCTGCAGCCCGCAAGTTGGATATTTCCAGGCAGTCCCTGCAGTATAAGATAAAAAAATATAATATAAAGGATAACTAGGAGTGAGGATATGGATATTACATTAATTTTAGTATTTTTAATTGTCGGTTTTATCATAGGATACTTTAAACCTCTGCCAGATATTTTTTATAGATTTTCAGGTTATATCACAGAAATCGGTTTAATTATATTGCTCGGATCGATGGGAGCCCGTATTGGTGTAGATGAAAAGATTATCAATAAGCTGGGGGTTATTGGACTTAAATCATTTACGCTAGCTTTATTTAGCATCATCGGGAGTGTTTTATTATTAAAAATATTTTCCACTATAATTAAAAGTAATTATCAAAAAAACGAGCAGGAAAAGCCGCTGGAAGAGAGTAAATCTGACCACAGACTGACCATAATAATCTTAATATCGATTATTATCGGTATCATTTTAGGCTTAACTGTACTAAAATCAGGCTACTTACCGATCATAGAAGTAATTACCACTTATGCCCTGGCTGCTTTATTATTCGGGGTAGGAGTGGATATTGGATTAAATAAAGAGGCCTTTCGGGAACTAAAGATTTTAGGTTTTAAGATAATATTGATTCCTATTTTAATTATATTAGGGACTTTTTTAGGGACTTATATCGCAGGGCTCTTTTTAAATATGGTAGCCCAGGATGCTCTGGCGGTAGGGGCTGGATTCGGGTGGTATAGCTTGTCAGCAGTGCTGATTACCAAGATGCACAGTGTAGAACTGGGTTCCATTGCCTTTTTAACAAATGTATTTAGGGAATTAATTACCATAGTTTCACTGCCCTTTATTGTCAGGTATATTGGTAAGATCCCGGCCATTGGTCCGGGGGGAGCTACCACTATGGATGTAACCCTTCCTATTGTAAAAAAATTCGCGGGTGAAGAGACCGCCATTCCCGCATTTATTAGTGGTGTAGTACTTTCCACCCTGGTTCCTATTTTGGTTCCATTTATTTTAAGTCTTTAATAATATTATTATGGCATAATAATTGCATTTTCTTTAAAAGGGGCAAAAAGAATGGATTCTAAATTAAGTAAATTAATAATTAATAAAAATATTAAAACCATATCTATTATTGGTTTAGCTAAAAATACGGGTAAGACCGTAACCTTAAATCAGCTTATTGAAGAACTTTATTTAAAAGGATATAAGCTGGGACTTTTATCATATGGTCGGGATGGAGAGAGCATTGATTTAATTACCGGGCAGTCCAAACCTCCCGTTAAGGTCTATCCCGGTAGTTTTTTTATAACGGCTGAGAGAGCCCTAAATGGGGCTGAAATAAAGTATAAAAAGATTAAAAGTACTGATATTTCTTCAACGATGGGTAATGTCAACCTCTATCAGTCTTTAAGTGAAGGGGTACTCCAGCTGGTGGGGATTAACCGTTTAAGCCAGTTAATTTATGTGAGGGACCTTCTGCTTAACAAGGTTGATTACCTTTTAATTGATGGGGCTTTAGACCGCAGGAGTTCAGCCCTGCCTAAAATAAGTGGAGCAGTTGTTTTATCAACCGGGGCTGTAATAGGTAAAGATCTAAATGATGTAGTTGATAAGACGAAGTATGAAGTAGCAAAATTGAAACTGCCCACTTTAACCAATACGGATGACCTGGTTACTTTACAGAGATTTGATCAAAATAAGGAAAGTGTCTTATGGACTGATGAAGATGAAATAATCAGTTTTAAAACACCCACTTCCCTTTTGCTTTTAAATGAAATTGAAGACTATTTAAAAGAAAGTGAAAGAGGGGTTAAATACATATTTATCAACGGAGCTTTTACCAATACCATCAGCCGCCGGATTATTAATTTAAATAAGGATGATATCACAGTTATTATCCCTGATTCGACTAAAATGTTTCTAGATAAGATGGAGTATAACAAGTTAGTGAAAAATAATATTAAGCTTAAGGTTCTTTACCCACTTAACCTGATCGCTTTAACGATCAATCCTTTTAATCCAGAAGGTGAAAGTTTAGATGATGATAAGTTTTTAAATAATATAGCAAAAAACTTTGATATTCCTGTTTTTAATGTAAAATCCAAGGAATATTGAAAGGAGGAGTACCTTGGCAATAAAACTAGATTTAGATCAAAAGTTAATCGATCTTTGTAGAACTTATACAGCTGACATTGCAGATGACATTGAAGACAAGATAGCCCAAAATACCACAACCTCAGTTGAGAGGACTGTTTTAAGATTACTGGGAGTAGATGGAGTAGACGAGCATGGTATACCTCTTCCCAATGTAATTGTTGAAAAGGTACAAAAAGAAGGAAAATTACACAGAGGTATTTCTTACTGGTTTGGCAATGCATTATTACAGACCGAACTAGAGGTGCAAGAACTGGCTCAGGCGATTGCTGAAGATGAAGTAGATCTTTTTGCACTTGCCCAGGCAGGTAATGAAAAGGTCTACAAGCACTTATTAAAACTGGCCAGAGCCAAAGCAGATGAGATCAGAGAAAATGTAAAAACAAGAAAAGAGATGAAAGATGAACATCCGCCGGGACCTAAACCCTGGCTTTATGTGATTGTGGCCACCGGTAATATTTATGAAGATGTAAAACAGGCCAAGGCAGCCGCCCGTCAGGGGGCCGATATTATTGCTGTTATTCGCAGTACTGCCCAAAGCCTTTTGGACTATGTACCCTATGGTCCCACCACAGAAGGATTTGGAGGTACCTATGCGACCCAGACAAACTTTAAGATAATGAGGGAAGCCCTGGATGAAGTTAGTAAAGAAGAAGGGCATTACGTACAGTTAGTCAATTACTGTTCTGGTTTAGCTATGCCCGAAATTGCGGCCATGGGTGCAATCGAGAGACTGGACATGATGTTAAATGATGCCATGTACGGCATCTTGTTTAGAGACATCAATATGAAGCGTACCTTTGTGGATCAGCATTTTTCCCGCATGATCAATGCTTATGCTGGGGTGATAATAAATACGGGTGAAGATAATTATCTGACTACTGCCGATGCAGTAGAAGAGGCCCATACAGTTTTAGCTTCCCAGTTTATCAACGAAGAGTTAGGTCTAAGAACTGGGTTATCGAAAGAACAGCTCGGTTTAGGGCATGCCTTTGAGATTAATCCCGATATTGAAGACAGCTTTTTGATGGAGATTGCGCAGGCTCAGATGGTTAGGCAGATCTTTCCGGATTCACCCTTAAAATATATGCCGCCGACGAAGTATATGAACGGCGATATATTTAGAGGTCAATTGATGGATGGTATGTTCAATATGGCTTCAATTATGACCGGCCAGAGTATTCAACTGTTAGGTATGTTAACAGAAGCAATACATACACCTTTCATTCAGGATCGGGCCTTAAGTATCGAAAATGCTAAACATGTATTTAATTCGGCTCGTAATATCAGTGATGAAATTCAGTTTAAACCTGACGGCAAGATCCAAAAAAGGGCCAACCAGGTTTTAGAAGAAACAGCCGAGATTCTACATGAAATTGCTGATAAAGGACTGATGAAGTCCTTATCAGAAGGTATCTTTGCTGATATCAAGCGCCCAATGGACGGTGGTAAGGGATCTGATGGTGTAATTGAAAAATCCCCCGACTACTTTAATCCTTTCATTGATATATTCGAAGAGGAGTTGGATTTAGATGCTGGATAAAGATAACCTAATAAAAGCATATGGAGATACCTATAATGACGGCAAAATACAGCTTAGTTTTACCCTACCCGTACAAAAAGGAGTAGAAGCTGAAGAAGCAGCCCGGGTCTATTGTGCAAAGATCGGCCTAAAAGAGGTAGAAGTAGTGCATATGAAAGATCTTAAAGAGGGATTTACCTTTTTTGTTGTTTATGCAGTGGCTGATGTTTTTGTTGATCTGAATAAGATCAATGTAGCCAAGATTGAAACAGAAGAGATGACCTATTATGAGATTAATGACTATATAAAAGAAAAGATAGGGAGGGAGCTTACAGTAGTAGGGGCCTGTACCGGTTCAGATGCCCATACAGTCGGATTAGATGCTATCCTAAACATGAAGGGTTATGCCGGTGAATACGGCCTGGAGAGATACCCTCAGTTCTATACATATAATATGGGCAGCCAGGTTCCCAACGAAAAGTTGATTGAAAAGGCTGTTAAAAATGAAGCTGATGCAATCTTAGTTTCCCAGGTAGTTACCCAGAAGAATGTTCATATAAAAAATTTAACCGAGTTTGTAGAGATCTTAGAAGCAGAAGGTTTAAGAGATGACTTTATTTTAGTATTAGGCGGTCCGCGTATCAGCCATGAACTGGCTTTAGAATTAGGTTTTGATGCTGGATTTGGTTCGGGTACAAAACCAAATCAGGTAGCATCCTATATAGCACAAAAAGTTTATCAAAATATCAAGAAATAATTAGTGAGGTGGAAAGATTGGAAACAGAAGTAATGATAAGAATGAGAATGAGTACAAATGATGCCCATTATGCCGGCAATTTAGTCGATGGTGCCAAGATGTTAGAACTCTTTGGTGATGTTGCAACTGAGTTATTAATTAGAAGTGACGG
>DATGCJ010000237.1:0-6177 GCA_035312025.1 Halanaerobiales bacterium
AATTATATGTACCATCTGGTTTAGTATAAGTGACTATACCGCTGCTATCAGTAGTTTTAGTTACACCATCGAGACTAACACTTGCTCCTTCAATAGCTGTATCGGCAGTATCTGTTACAGTAAATGTGATATCGTATTCAATCATATTTAATGAAACACTTTCAGAGATATTATCACCGTCCACGGCTACTGTATCAGATTTAGAGTCATAATTGTCTGCGCTAACAGTGTAATTATATGTACCATCTGGTTTAGTATAAGTGACTATACCGCTGCTATCAGTAGTTTTATTTACTCCATCTAGAGAAACATTTGCTCCTTCAATAGATGTATCGGCAGTATCTGTTACAGTAAATGTAATATCGTATTCAATCATATTTAATGAAACACTTTGAGAGATATCATTACCATCTACAGTAACTGTATCAGATTTAGAGTTATAATTGTCTGCGCTAACAGTGTAATTATATGTACCATCTGGTTTAGTATAGGCAACTATACCCTCACTATCAGTAGTTTCTGTAGTTTCGTCAAGTGTAAATTCTGCACCCCCTATTGGTTGACTACTTTCATCTAATACTGTAAAAATTACATTATAGTTTGATATCTTAGGTAAATCTGTTCCATTATTAGAACATCCAGCAAGTAAAATTAATATTAATGTAGATAATAGAAAAATCAAAAATAAGTATCTAAATAAAAAAAATTTTTTGTTCATTTTTACCATCCTTTATATATTGTATTTGTACGATTAGCGCAGAAAAAATAAATATTATATATATAATATTTCAACATATATGGGAAAAATCCTTTAATAATTTTATAATTTTCAGAATATTTTTTATTTTGGTAGTATGGTGTTAGCCTCCAAAAAGATTAAGTATATTTCTTATATAACTAAATAATACCAATGTAATGCCCTTTACAAATTACTTTAATCATCCTTAAGTTAGTTAAACAAATTCCCGATAATCTATTATATGACAGACATTATGTGATATAATATAATTAAGGATAAAAAGTGAAAAGATTATATAATGTTTGTAAAAAATAGTCACCACCAATTAAGTTTATACGACTCTTTTGATGATATGCCTAAACATATCCAGGAATATCCGCGTAGCTGATGGTTCATACTTTTCAAGAAATTATTTTTCCAGCTATTAATGAAGAACGTTTTTTTGTTTTATACAGTGATAAAGGGTCCAAACTAAATACTCTTGTTAATATAATTATTTGCAGCCTTATTAACAAAGAACTTTTTGAGCTCACTGATGAAAGTCTGGATGCTAATATTCATCTAAATATGGAGTTTCAATATACTTTAATGTTAACTAGTAAAAAAAGACTACCCATCTATAAAGATACATTTTATAATTTTAGAGAACGGGTTAAAAAGTAATGTCAAGAAAATAATATAGATTTAATACAACAAGAAATTTAAGTTTTAGCGAATATAATTGCAAATTACTTAGAAATCGAATGCAATAAAGTAGTTAATACTGGTGGTAAAGTTATTGAAACTGAAGAATTCCTTTTACTAAAAAGAATGCTCGGTGAGCAGACTCAAGATGATGATTTTGCTAATATTGATCCGCAAGATGGTAAGGATTTAAAATCTGATGTTTTACAAAATCCCAGTGATCCTGATGCCATTTACCGGTTTAAATATGATAATAATATCGGATACACTGATAATGTAGTAGAAGCTTTTGATGGCGAAAACAATATTATTAAGAATTATGATCTAGAGCCCAATACATATAGTAATCAAAAATTTAGTAGGGATACTATTAAAACACTTTCTAAAACAACAGAAAGAAAAAAAATTTTAAAGATGTTAATAGGCGGAACATATTTTTCTATAGAACTAGCTAAAGAAGCTATAAAAGAAGGTATCAAGTTAATCCCTGGTGAATTAACTGGGAGAAAGCCAGATAAAAACAAATGAAATTATTCCAATAATTTCAAGGGCAATGATCAAAATATAATTACAGGTTGTGCTGAAGGCCATAAATCTTTTTACAGTGACTATGATGATGAAAATGAGGTATTTACTGCTAAGTTTTTAAAAGAAAACTGTAAAAACTGCAACCTCAAAGAAAAATGTCGGATCAACTTTCAAAAGAAAGCAAACACTATTAGGTTTAACAAAAGACAATATGATACAGATAAGTTCCGTAAAAAGATGGATACTAAACAGTATCAAGAACTTGCCAACCAGAGAGCGGGGATAGAGGGATTATCTTCTGTATTTAGAAAATAATACAATGTTGATTATATGCCCGTCATGGGATTAGTGCGTTCAAAATTCTACTTTTCATTCAAAGTATTAGCAAGTAATGTTAAAAAGTTGTTCAAAAGACCAAAAGTAGTTACTGGATAAGGACTATTTTTATCTATATTTAATTTTTAACTATTTTAATTGATATTTTCTAGTTTTTCCGTTATATAGAGTCATTTATTTAGGTTGTTTTTGTGTTGGAACCATATTATTTCATATAAAAAATATTTTCCTGCAATTAGAAATAAATCTATCTTTTCTCATACAATAAATGCATGCCGCCAAAAATACACTATATTTTGAAGAAAAACATCTAAGCATGGAAAAAATCTTCCTCTTCTTGTCAGAATGTTTTTAATCATAATATCCTAAAAACACTTATATAACAGGGATAACGGGTATATAATCCTCGATATAAGGCAAAAGTTTACTTGTGGTCGTGGTATGTGATAGGGATAGCTCTTTATATGGAGGATATATAAGGGATTATATGGGGGTGGGGCATCGAAACATTTATATATGTTTAATAATTGTCAATAGTCAGGGTCATGGATAAATTAAAATGTATTTAGACATAAAAAAATCCGCTAACCTTATAAATTATACATTTTAAAAAGGTTAACGGACTTTTATTGTTATTATTTTGTTTTAATACTTAAGTTCTTTCTGACAAGGAAAAAGAATTTTATTTAGATATTAAATATAGAAATATAAAGTGGTTTATAATTAGTTTTGCGGTTCATACTGAACATAAACTCCTCTATCTAATAGAGTATTAATATTATCTATATCATCAGAACCTACAATGAGGACCTATGATTCATCGCTATATAATCACCAACTCCAAAGCCATCATTTTCCATCAACGGGCTTATGTCTGAGACCTTATTTTCGGAGAATCTCAGCTCCTCCAGATTTGTCAGATTCGCCAGTGGGCTTAAAAGTAAAAACCCATTATTTATAGCCAGGATCTGTATTTCTTATTTATCAAAGACAACCACACCCCAATATGAAACTTTCAACTTATGGTTCATAAGTTACTTCAAATGATTGAGAGGCAGTTTGACCTCTATCATCCATTAGAGTAACGGTATAATAGAGTGTTCCAGCCCAGGAAGGTTCGTTTTCTATTACTATAGGTTCCAGAATCATTGAAGTATCAGATTCAATTGTCACGGCCAAATTCCAGTCATTATCTCCCTTTATCCAGTAACTACTTCCGCTTACTGCCCCCTTCCATTCATACACAATTGCTTGCACATTTTCGAAATTACTGCCACTACAGTAAAGTTTAGCATGGTAATCAGGTTCAGTAACGTATATCGGATCATTTTCTGGTTCTAAATCTGTGAAAAGAAGCCCGATAACTTCTATTTTATCTTCTAAAATGTCTTGATCTATTATCTCCGAATCTACACTTGCCAATGATATGGTATTATACCCTATATCATCCTCAATAGGCTCGTGGTTAAAACTAATCTCTATTCTTTCTCCCGGATCCAACTCTATATTCTCTTTTGCTTCGGCGTGGTATTTACCAAAGGAAAATAATATATCCTGACTACCCGCACCACCAGTATTTTTAACTTCTCCTCTGACAGTAATCTCTTCTTCATAATATACAGGTTCCAAAGGATAATCAATAATATCCACTTCAAAGTAAGGCTTTTGATTTAAAACTTCTAGATCAACCCAGACTTTATCAATAGAATCATATTCATTAGTTGTTTTATTAAAAGGCTTAACAATAACCTCTATCTCCGATCCATCATCTTCCTCAGTTATATAGCTTAATTCGACTATCTCACTTTCACCAGGCACTAAACTAACTTCTTTATCATCAACAAAGCTGCCAGTACTATCAATAAATAAATCAATAAATGCTTCACCAAATTCATCACCATTATTTGTAACTTCTACCTCTATATTCATTTCAACTCCAATATCTACTACAGAAGGGTAATTAATAATTGTTATATTAAAAAGTGGGAATTTTTCTTCAACTGGTACTTTTAAACTTGTATTAGCAGTCTTGCCATCGTCATCAGTTGCAGTTATTATTACATCATAAGTTCCCTCACTATTATAAGTGTGATTTTCATCTATACTATCAAATGCATTGCTTATAGTAGTTGTATTTCCATCTCCCCAGTCTATTTCTGCTGATGAAACATTACCATCACTGTCTGATATACTGCCACTTATTGTCGCTGTTAAATTATTTGTACTACTAGATACATCGATAATAGGAGTATTATTTGTTTCACTGACATTAACAGTTAAACTCTCACTAGCAGTTGCTCCTTTACTATCGGTTGCAGAAACCTTGACTGTATAACTCCCACTACTAGCATAAATATGGCTCTCATTTATACTATCAAACCCACTACTTATAGTAGTTGTATTTTCATCTCCCCAGTCTATTGTTACTTCCTCTACTGTTCCATCACTATCAGTTATCGGTCCACTTATAGTTGCTGTTAAATTATCAGTGCTTGATGATATGTCAATAATAGGAGGATTATTCTCTTCTTCAAATACAACAGTAATATTTTTATCCTCATTCATTGTTATCGTTGTGGTAGGATTAGTACTGGATATATCACCAGTCCATTCCTTAAACTTCCAGTCATCAGACGTAAGAGTTTCTAAATTGACTATATCACCTTCTTTAAATCCATTTTTATAAGGAAGGCTAAATTCCATATCATTAACTAGTATTATACCTTCACCTTCTTTTTCTATGGTTAAGGTAGGGCCATCTATAGTAGTAAACTCCCAGACATCACTTTCACTGATGCCGCCCTTTCCATCTTTAGCAACTACTTTCCAATAATAGGTAGTATTTTGGCTTAAACCCGATACTTCATAACTAGTAGAACTTATACTATCTGCTACTTTTGTAAAAAGAGCACTAGAAGTTCCTAAATAAACATCATAGGTAACACTATAAACTTCTGGAGCTGTAGAAACCCCCCAGGACAATATCAAGTTTGTATCTACATCAGCGACTCCATTAGAAGGAGATTTTAGAATACATGTGAGAGGATTTACCGCCCCTATAGAACCTTCCCAGGGGGTTATTCCTGCAGCTGTTCCTATCCTTGTACCTAATTCCCCCGAAGTAGCAATCATACCTGGAATATCTACCGCTTTAACAAATTGTTTTCCAGCAAATTTGAGTATTGATTTCAATCCCTTTTTTACTATTTTATTGGCTACCTGCTTAGATATTCTTTTTGACAATTGCATAACAGCTTTATTAAATACATGGTTTGTTGATAAGACTGTCTTGATGGAAACTCCTGCTTCAAAATTTTGTACAAATGATTCGCAAATCTCTTGTAGCTCTTCAGTATAATATTGAGGCTCTACATAATCCATAACAGCAAAAGAAAGAGAAACTGACTTCAATGATATTTCTAAAGCATTTACTGAACAAGCAGTTGCTAATCCCCATTTTGAATAAGGCCAATTTCTTATTAATTCCATATCCTTTTTCTTGTTCTCATAATTATGTAATCCTGCTCCCATAGTATAAAGGTGTAAGGCATAACCTCCTTCTTCTTCTGAAAATCTATATTTATTCTCTCCGGGAATATTATCATTATCAAAAATATTATCATTCTCAAAAATTTTATCAACAATATAATCAATACCAACAGAAAGTAAATCAATATATCCAAAAACAGAATCCGCGCCTAGATATATTTTGCCAACAGGACGATTACTCTCTACCTGTATATCTGCTCTGTGAGGATTACTCTCCCAGTCAACTTTAAAATCGTTCCAGGAAGAATATTGGGATTTATCAATTTTATATATAAATCCAACCCAGGAAATTTCTCTTCCGGAAAATGTATCTGCCTTGGCCTGTAAAACATAATTATCTA